>CAJMDR010000364.1 GCA_905212215.1 uncultured Porphyromonadaceae bacterium | reverse complement strand
GTATGCAGCGGTCGGGCATTACGATGTGGAGCACCCCGGAAGCCAGGAAATGTGCCGTGCAGGCTGCCCCCACGTCAGCTACGGGGAGGAGGTCGAGGTCTTCGGTAGCCAGCAGATGCAGGTATCGGCTGCGCAGCACACTCAGCAGCTCGCGGTCTATGGGTTGCCTTTCCTGTTCCGCCGGGAGCATGAGCACTTTGCTCAGTCCCAGACGGTTGCGGTAGAGATTCAGCATCTCTGTTACGGAGTAGGTGGTCATGACGGGTAATTGTCAGGAGTGGATAAAAAAGGTGTGGATAAAAAAGAACCCGGAGTGGATATCAGGAACCGATTATGCGGGTATGCGCATTGGGGTATCGGAGAGTGAGGCACGATGCCTCGGTGAGCACCATCGCCTCGGAGTTACGCTGCCCGGAACCACGCAGGTCGAGTCGGTCTGCGCGGAAGGGGATGAAGACATGCTTCTGGATGTATTCCGGATCGATGATGATGCCGTCGGCGGAATGTCCCATGGCGTCGAAGACCTCTGAGAAGACCACATAGAGCTTGCCGAACTTGCTTGTGATGACATTGAAGTCTATGCCCCATACCGTCTGCTGGTCCATGGCTGAGAGCACCTTCGAAGTCTCGAGCTTGTTGAGGGCGGCAATCATCTCCGAACCGGCAATGAGGATTTTGCGTCGTGAGCCTGAGTTACCGGTGAAACAATCGCGCATCAGATCCACCAGGGAGCCTGTGGTGAGAGCAGAGAGCGACAACATCGTCTCCTTTCCCGCCTGATGCCATATGCCTTCGGTGATGGTTACCGTTTCCTGCTTCACCGTGTCATAGACCTTCATGCGGCGGCCGAAGAGGAACTGTTTCTCCATGCCGAGGCGCATGTCGTAGATGGCGGCTTCCTGCTGGTCGGTGAAGTCCCAGCCTATCTCCTTGTGGCTGAGCTTCATGACAATGCTCTGCTCAATCTGCATCTTGAATATCTGGCAGAGGTTGGAGCGTTTTCGCGGCAGCACACTATACTGCGGGCTCTGGACGTCGAGCTGGGTGGCGGCTCTGCCCATGCGGATAATTCTTCCGGAATATGCCGAGGTGTCGGTGCTGAAGTCGCCCACAAGATGCAATCCGGCATCATCCTTTGCGGTGATGTAGGCGGTAACGGAGTTCGCGAGGGTGTCGGCCTCAATAAACACACGCTCCGAAGGCTCGAAGAGAGAGGCATCTTCCACCTTTACCGTGGAAGACTTGTGACCGTCGTCGGTATCGGTTATGGCACCCCATTCGCTGATGTCGGAGGCATCGGCGCGGATGTCGGCGGAGTAGTAGTCCACTTCGAGCGACTGAGTGGGACGGACATGACCGAGTCGTGAGATCTGGTCGAGGGGAGTAGCCATTGGGCGCACTCTGGTAACGGCTCTGTCGATGCTGTTTGTGAGCAAGGAGGGAGAGGCTTTTGCGGCGAGGTCGGTGGTGAGGGGAGCGCCGCTGATGTGGTTGTCGAGACCGGCGATGCCGGTGGTTTGTGTGGATGTTGGCATTTTAGTTTGGGGTTAAGGAGGTTAAGGAATTTAAGGAGGGTAAGGGGTTTAGGGCTGCTAATCCCAGACGGAGGGTCTGTGCTGGAACAGCTTCGCGAGGAATGGGTCGGAAGGGGGAGTTGCCGGGTCCGTTACTCCGGGAGTTCTGTTCACCGCCTGCAGGGAAACGGAATTGTCGGTGGCGGCCGCTTCGGCAATTGCTTCGTTCCTGCCACGGAGATAGGCGTCGTGGAGAGCCTGCGATGTGGGAGCGTTTTCAGATTCATTTTCAGATTCTCCGGTCTCTACAGCTTCCTTTGGTTCTTGGGAAGCCACAGCTTCAGATTCATCTTGCCGCAGAGGAGTTCCGGCCTCGTCTGCCGCATTGGACTCGGGAGCTTTGACAGCTGCAACCGGTTCATTCTCAGCCTCTTCGATGTAGAAGGGAAGATTCTGACTGAATTCGATGGAGGAATTGTCATCATTCATTGTTCAGAAGTGTTGGTTTTAAAATCTGATGCAAAGTTAATATAAAATTCAGATTCGCGCAATAGTAAATTTCAGATTATTTTCAGCTATATTTCATATTTACCTGAAATTCAGAGAGTTAATGGCAGTGGAATTCTGAAATATTTAACTTTGTTTAACATTATGAATAGACTTCGGGGAGGTATTGGCGGCTAAAAGAGGCCCGAAAGAGACTTTAAAGAGGCTTCTGCCATAAAAATACTTAAATATGCGTCGGCGCTATTGCGAAAGTGGCGGAAATTCATTAACTTTGTAGGCAGGAAGAGGGAAATGGAATTGATGATTAAAGGCCTTGGCGGTACGTAGCCTGCGCCGAGCGCAGGCCGACGACCCAGGACTCATCAACTCAACCACTCCTCAACTCAACCACTCCTCAACACAGAACACACAACACAGATATGAAAAACATACTTATATCCGCATCAGCGTTGTTGCTTGCCGCATCGCCCGCCTTGCATGCCAGGACCGATGTGCAGCTGAAAAACGGCTGGCAATTCTCAAAAGACAGCGTAAAGTGGGAGAACGTGACCATCCCCCACGACTGGGCCATCTACGGCCCCTTTAGCCGCGACAACGACCTCCAGAAAGTGGTGGTAGAGCAGAACGGCGAAAAGGAAGCCACCTGGAAGACAGGCCGTACAGGAGGTCTGCCTTACGTAGGCAAAGGCTATTACCGCACCACCTTCGAGGTAGCAGACACCACATCGAAAGCCATTACCCTGCTCTTCGACGGCGCCATGAGCCATGCGCATGTATATGTCAACGGCCGCCAGGTAGCATACTGGCCCTACGG
>CAJMDR010000363.1 GCA_905212215.1 uncultured Porphyromonadaceae bacterium | reverse complement strand
CGGCGGCCTTGCCGAACGCATCGCCATGACCCATGAGTTCTTCCGCCAGTTGAATGTACAGCCCGGCGCGAAGGTTGCCATCTGCGGCCGCGACAGCGTGGACTGGGTAGTGACTTATATGGCAGTGATAACCTACGGCGCCGTGATAGTGCCTATTCTGCCGGAATTCAACCCTGTGGACATTACCCACATCGTCAATCACTCCGACGCCGAACTATGGTTCGTCACCGACGCTATCTGGGAACATATACAGCCCGAAGACTTGCTCAACGTAAAGGCCGTCATCTCGCTGAAACGGCGCAGCGAGAGCCTCTATCAGCGCCCAGACATCAATGTGCAGCGCAGCATATCGGTGCTGAGAAGACACTTCAACCGCCGCTATCCGGAAGGATTCGGGCCTGACGACGTTATCTATGAACCCTGGGGCAACGACCGCCTAATGGAGATCAACTATACCTCAGGCACCACAGGCTTCTCAAAGGGTGTGATGCTGCTGGCGAACAACCTCGCAGGAAATGTGATGTTCGGCATCAGCCAGAGGCTACACTACCGCGGCTCGAACGTACTCAGCTTCCTTCCCCTCGCACATGCCTACGGATGCGCCTTCGACATGCTTGTGCCGTTGGCCGTTGGCAGCCACATCACCATCCTTGGCAAGACGCCGTCACCAAGAGTGCTTATCAAGGCGTTGGCCGAGGTACGTCCCTCGTTGGTGATATGTGTGCCGCTGATCCTGGAGAAGATTTACAAGAACTCCATCCTGCCCATGATATCGAAGGGTGCCGTAAGATGGACCCTCGCGGTGCCTCTGCTCGACACAATGATTTATGCCAAGATACGCAAACGGCTCATAGATATTTTCGGCGGCCGCTTCGAGGAAGTGATAGTGGGTGGTGCTCCCCTCAACCACGAGGTGGAGGAGTTCCTGCACAAGATAAAGTTCCCGTTCACCGTGGGCTATGGCATGACGGAATGCGGTCCGCTGGTAAGCTACACCCCGTGGCGCGATTTCATTCCCAGCTCAAGCGGATGCACCATTCCCGGCATGGAGACCATGGTGCTCAGCGATGACCCGGAGAACATTCCGGGCGAGATATGTGTTCGCGGCGAGAATGTGATGGTGGGCTATTACAAGAACCCTGATGCCACCAAGATGGTACTCTATAAGGATGGATGGTTGCATACGGGAGACATGGGCACCCGCACTCCCGACGGCACTATCTTCCTGCGTGGCCGCTCGAAGACGATGCTGTTAGGTCCTTCAGGACAGAACATCTACCCTGAGGAGATAGAATCGAAGCTGAACAATATGCCGTTTGTGGCCGAAAGTCTTGTGGTAGACCGCGAAGGGAAGTTAGTGGCATTGGTATATCCTGACTATCCGGCTTTGGATGCCATGGGCATCGGCAACAACGAGTTGGAGTCCACCTTCGAGAACACACGCAAAGAGCTTAACAAGCTTGTGGCTCCCTACGAACGCATCAGCCGCATCCAGCTGCTGCCCACCGAGTTCGAGAAGACCCCGAAGAAGAGCATAAAGCGCTTTCTTTACACTCAATAAGGAGGTTAAGGAAATTAAGGAATTTAAGGAGGGTAAGGCTGCCTGACGGCCGTAGCCTGAACAAATAAGCGGACGCATTATTTATGCAATGCGTCCCTACCTACCGCTAATTTTGCCCCCCCACATATGCAATATCATTCTATTTTATGAGTACCAGCGAGAGGGTAATGCCGGAAGCGGAGCCCATGGGCACCTTGATGTAATAGCCGTCGTCGTAGAGGGTACCGCGCACCGTCTTGCCTGTGGCATCTGTCATCACCAGCTCGTTGCCATCCACACGGTAGCTGCCGTGCATGGTGGAGAAGATTTTCTGTATTGACGGCGAGTCACAGGTCATGTTGAAAGACTTATCGGCAGCGTTAAAGACAAAATCGGAGGTTGCGCACATCTTCTGGCCGTTGGGAAGCCCTATCAGCACAAAAGCAGTGTATCCATCGGGGTCACCGACCACTTTCTCCAGTTCTGCGGCAGGCTTGTCGGCATGTTTCAGTTTGGCAGGCACACTGAGCACCCAGATGTCAATAGCCTGTCCGTTTAGCGTCAGTTTGCCCTGCAGGGTGCTACCGCCGTCGGTGGAAGTGAAGGTTGCGGCGGGACTGCCCGGTATCTTGGCGCTAACAGTGGTTTTATTACCTACCGTCTTGGCCGTGTAAGAGGTCGCGAAGCGGTATGTGTCGGAAACGTTTATTTCTACATCGGAATCATCGAAGAGCAGGTCTACCCAACAGTCAATGGGCTGACCTTTGATTTTGCCTATGCCCTGATAGTGTTTGCCGTTAAGAGGAGAGGGAGCCGCATTGGCGGACTGTGCTGCCCAACCGAAGGCCACAAGCAGCATTATAACAATAGTCTTTGCTTTCATTAAAATAGCATTTTATCAGTTAGTGTGTTGAAATTGAAACAGTACGTCATCTTCTGCAAATTCAAACGAGCTGACATTTGAGTTATCAAGAGGAATGTTAGCGAACACATTGTCAGAATCGCCATCGTAGAGTATCAGGTTTATCTTTCCATACTGCTCCACCACCTCATAGCGACCTCCGTACTGGAAGTCTTCGCCGAGTTTCTGGTTTCTCCACGAGTGGTTGTATTCATACTCGCTGATGCCCTTCTTGCGGCGTTCGTCGCGGGTGGAGGCATCGCGCATCTCGAACGAGGCGGATTCGAAGGCGATCTTGTATTTACCACCGGAAAAGAAGAGGGTCACATCGCCCACCTTGATTGCTCCGGCAGCTCCCGTCATATAGGCGGCTCCCGTGAAGTGGGATTTGTCGCGGAT
>CAJMDR010000362.1 GCA_905212215.1 uncultured Porphyromonadaceae bacterium | reverse complement strand
TCTTCCAAGCCGGAGCAAAGCGGTCGTTGGGATTATTCTGGTGGTGTCTATGTATAACCGGATTGCGCTTGAAGTCGGATGTATAGACTTTACGCTCGAACTCGCGGGCGTAAGGACGATTGACAACAACCGGACTCACAAACCATACCGGATTGGAATTATACTTGTTGGAGAGATTGTATATGAGCGAAGTGCGGAAAGCTATCTCAATACGGTTAAGATAGCGCATGAGCAACAGACGGAGGTCAAAATCGAAGTAATAGAGATTAACCGCATCCTCGAACGAAGCACCCTCGACATACTCGTGTGTCCGGTTGCGAAGTTCGGGATAAGATTTTTCAAAAGGAAACAGGTAAAAGCCAAGGCGGTAATATCCTATATCCAACAGGATTTCACGTGCCTTGTCCGCGTCGTTGACAGTAAGACCTCTTGATTTCAGGAGGTCGAGCTGTTGGTCTATTGTCGTTGCTGATTTCGCCATATACAAATTTGAAGTATGCGAAATTACAAATAATCCACGAGACGGAGAAACGAAACACTATCGGTCGAGACATTAGGCTTAATTTACTAAAGCACGGCGGCGTAGTAACAATGGCATTAAATGTTGGGGATAAGATATACCTCGACTTCAATTTTATTGGACTTCGCATAATCTTTGAGAGATTCATCAGCCCAATGTTTTTGAATCATTTTAAGTGCTTCTTCCGCACTGAACTTTCTAATGTGAGTGATGCGAATAAGATATCTTTCTTCCATCAATTTAGAGATGATAGCTTTCATTCGAGCATCTTGTATGATGGGGTTCTCTTCTTTAGGTTGTCGAAGTTCTTTTTCATATTCATTCTCGAAATATGAATAAGAATGTTTAGCTTCTTTGGTTTGAGCTTCCACAGCAATAGAATCATTTTCATAGTCTTTCAACTGTGAAAAATCAAATTTGGGGTCGCTCTCTTCGTAGCCTCCAAACATTGATTCTCTTGGTTGTGGTGGAATATATTTCACGAGGAAATAATTACTTACGGTGTCGATATAAAAATAGTAATACAAACAACCGGTTGCGATAATTAAAACTATCGCTGATACTATGGCAATTAAAACGCGCTTTTTCATAATCGTTAGTTCCAGAGAATGAAGTGCTGTGTAAGTGCAAAATTATTAAATTATTCTGAAATAGCTGATATAACTACAGAATAAAAATTCGAGACATCCTCATATAACACCACTTGTAGAGAATGAGAAATTATCGTGGAACGGGAATTTCTCGCACCCTATATATAATGTGTCGAAAGCGTCTGTGCCGTCGGTGCGGTGTTCCAGAAGGTCTTCTTCGGACTCTGCGAGCTTTTCGCCCGACTTATCCTTGCGGAATCCATTGCGGCCACGGCTCACCCCGGCAGACTGAATGGCCAGGATAAGGTCCTCATTGTTCGAGCGGTTGAAGAAAGGAATGAGTCTCTGTTTCCCCGCGAACCCATTGTTAATGAGAAGATACTTCTCGTCATGCCGCATCGGGTTGCCGAGATAGACCGATTCCACCTGCCAGCCGCGGGCCTCGAACTCCTTCACCACATTATAGTGAAAGTCCTGCTCGTTGACAGCATAGTTCGAGCCGAGCGCCGTGGCGTCATAGTAATGAGAAGAGTAGTATCGGCAGAAGTCGTCCACCAGCGCCGGGATCTTGCGGTCGAACTTGACATAGAACGACTTTATTACATTGAGCCGACGCGCCCTGGGCTGACCTGCCACTATCCAGTTTATGTTAGCGTTGTAGTCCATGCCGATGCAGATAGGCGCGTTCGGGTCCACATCCCTGTCAGCCTTGGCATCGAGCGTCGAGAAGTCATAATCATAACCGAGAGTATCGAGATACTGATTATCGTTGGCGTCATACTTATGCCCCTCACGCATCGAAGAATAGAACCCATCCTTAGCAATGCCGATGCGCTGACAGAGGATAGAAGTCTGGAACGTTAGCGGCGTCAGGTCACGTTTCATCTGCTTGATGTAGTTCTCGCCGAGAAGCTGCAGGTTCTCGATTGAGGAATATTCGCGGTAATAGACCGCCACGGAGCGCATCTTATTGAGGTCCCGGTCGAGCCTCCGGAGATAGCCCTTGAGATAAGAAGGCACCTCGGCACCCTTCTTATTTAGAGTGCGTATGCGCTCCTTCGTCTTCCATATTTCATAAACCGTGGCCTCGATGGTGCGTATCAGCTCCACATCCATCTTATCCTTGTAGTGCAGGAACCAGGAGCCCTTCTGCGTCTGCGGCATATCACTCAGAATCATCATAGAATGATTGTAAGAGTGTTTGCCGAAGAAAGATTTGATACCACCGTTGGCAGGCAGCGTCTCATCCTTTAGTTTGGCGTAGTCAATGAACTTCGCCTCATCCACCAGCAGCCAGGAGAGCGTGAGCGAGTTAGAGCTACCCGGTCTGTCCTGCGATATGATTCCCGCCCCCGAGCCATTGTAAAAAGAGATTACATGTTCATAATCCTTCGGGTCAATGATAGGTTGCCTGAACTGTTTCGGCGGCTTACGGCCCACCACATAATGGATTCCCTCGAGGAATCCCCAGCGCTTCCATGCAGCCAACAGCCCCGGAATAGTGTTAGTAAGACCATGCTTGAAAGTCGGCACCACGATTCCACCGGTAGAGCCGGGCATACGTTGCATATTGCGCAACACGAACGGAGCGGCTATGCTGTCCGTCTTTCCGGTGCGACGCCCCGCCACAATAACCGAAGTGTTGGCCCCAATCAACTGCGTGAGGCGTTGCGGCTTGTTAAAGTAAACCTTCTTCTGAGCCATCCTGTGAGTCGTTTTCAGGGTCAGGGAA
>CAJMDR010000361.1 GCA_905212215.1 uncultured Porphyromonadaceae bacterium | reverse complement strand
AGGGTGTGCGGCAGTATATTTGTTGATGCGTTTAGCCACCTCACTGAAGAGATAGGAGGCGGGGAGCTTCAGAAAATTATCGTTGACTTTAAATGCCATAGTGTTTTTAGATTCAAGTTGATAAGAGAGCTTTTTACAGAGGATAGATTCCTGTGAAAACTGTTTCTGCCGGTCCTGTCATGTAGACATGGTTGTCATCGGCCCAGCGGATATGCAGATCACCGCCCAAAAGATGCACCGTCACCTCGCGGCCTGTACGGTTTGTTGTGGCGGCTGCCACGGCGGTGGCGCAGGCTCCGGTACCGCAGGCAAGGGTTTCTCCGCTGCCGCGTTCCCATACCCGCATCTCAATTTCTTCCGGGGAAATGATGCGTGCGAACTCTATGTTTGCCCTGTCGGGGAAAGCGTCGTGACGTTCCAATTCCGGCCCGGCACCGAATACCAGTTCATCGGTTACCTTATCGGTAAAAATGACGCCGTGGGGATTACCCATGCTGACTGCAGTCACCTTGAAGTCGCCGTGTGAAGGCGTGGCGAGAGTCTGCTCTACCATTTTTTCTTCAGCACATACCGCGGGAACATGTTTTGCCATCAGCTCCGGTTCTCCCATGTCCACGGTAACGGTCTTCACCTTGTCGTCGTCGCCGAGATGCAGGTCAAGCACTTTTATGCCGCCGAGGGTTTCGAGCGTTACCAGAGTCTTGTCGGTGAGGTGGTTGTCGTAGACATATTTACCTACGCAACGGGAGCCGTTTCCGCACATCTTTCCTTCCGAGCCGTCGGCATTGAACATCCGCATACGGAAGTCAGCTTTCTCTGAAGGAAGGATAAGGATTATGCCGTCGGCGCCGACGCCGAAGTGCCGGTCGCTCATTTTTATTGCGAGTTCGGGGAGGTTGTCGGGCACCGATTCCATGCAATTGATGTAGATGTAATCATTGCCGGCGCCATGCATCTTAGTAAACGCTATCTTGTCCATGAGGATGTTAGTAAACGCTATCTTGTCCATGAGGATGCAAAGTTAATAATATTTGCCCGAAAAAGAGCTCACTCAGCGGAAATTTTTAATCACTTTCGCCACTACGCCCCATATTTCCAGTTCTTCACCGTCGTTGACGCATATCGGAGGGAAATCAGGATTGCCGGGTCTGAGATAAATCTTTCCTTCCGGTTTATGGCTCAGGTCAAGGTACTTCATAGTAAAATCGCCTTCTATCCATGCCACCATAATGTCGTTGTGGTGCGGTTCCAGACTGCGGTCAACCACTATTATGTCGCCTTCATCTATGCCTGCCTCTATCATGGAAAGTCCGGCCACCCTGGCATAGAATGTTGCGGCGGGATGCCGTATCAGCTCACGGTTGAAGTCCAGAGAACGATGCACTATCCTTATAGTGCTGATTGCGTGCTACTTGAACTTTTATAATACAAAGGTCCGGTGCATTTCTGATTTTTGAGGATTTCGGGCCTCCCGGCCGGCTTCATCTTCAGGAAATGACCTCTTTCTCGTACATTTTGCACAAGTGCAAAGTTAATGATTTTCCGCGAGATAGACAATTAAAATACGAGAAAACGATTTCGAGTAACTGCAAATTTTTGAGCTGAGGATTTTGTACCTTGAAAAGTAAGTCGGATAGAAGTTGCCAATCGGCTTATTTGAACGCTGCAATGCTGCTGTATATTAGGGTTTTACAATGACCTGCATCTCCTTCTTTACTTTCTACGGAGGAAAGTGAAGAAGATGCGCAGGAGGATGTCATGGCACTCCATGTTATTTGCCCGGTCTATGGGTTGAAACAAGTGTAAGTCGGCGTCGGGGCAGCCTGATTTTTGAACGATAATCAGTCTCTTTCAGCGGGCCGATTCCTCGTCGAAAATGCGGTTGAATAACTCGTCAAGCAGGGGGTTGTCGGAAATAATCTGATGGAGCTTTTTCAGATTCCTTGCATTGTCGCTCCAGGGTATCCATACTTTCAGATAACCCTTCGGACCATATTTCTCATTGAGATGCTCGACGGCCCTTCGGTAGTGTCTCTCTCTGTCAAATCTCGGATAGTTGGCGAGGCCGTACTGGATAGTCCGGCGGATTATTGTCTCGGTGTCTATGAAGCGGTCCGCCTCAGCTACCAACAGACCATAGCCGTTGCGCGGCTTATGCTGATTGGATGCGCGGTGATCTTCGACGGCGCGGCCCATTGTCACAATCTGCTTGCGGGTGAAATGCGCCTTGATAAATTCGTCGGTTTCGAGAATCTTTCTGGAATCCTTGTGATGGTTCTCTCTGCCGTTTACCAGTCCGAGGTCATGGAAAGCCGCTATGACGTAAACCATATCGAAATTTATCGAAGGAGTATGCTCGGCCAGTTTGAGGCTTTGTTCGATTACCATGCGGACATGGTTTTCCTGATGCGCCTTGTCAAACGAGGCGTATCTTGGAATTATCTCCCTTTCGACATATTCGACGATTTCCGACGACACCGGTTTCAGTTTCAATTCAGGTATCTCGCCGCGTTCCCGTTTCTCTTTCAGAATCTGGCGGCGATGCGCCCGTTCCTCCGCCATGCATTTTTTACAGATATGTCGGGCATGACCTTTGCCGGAAAACTTTTCATTGGCGAGATACTGCCCGCATTTCCAACAGTAATGGCTCATCTCTAACGTTTTTGAGCGTAGAGGGTTAAGTAAAGTGCTATGGCCGTGCTCAACAGTATTGTCGGGAGGTTGGTCTCGTCGTAAAACAATGCCTTTGCCAGCCAATATAATCCGCAGATTCCCGACAGAATGCCGGCCACAAGACAGACCTTTTTGCCTGTGATGATTACTTTCTAGGGTGTTCAGTTCTATGTTCCAAAATTAGCTCGCTTTATTGAGTGTCTTGGAG
>CAJMDR010000360.1 GCA_905212215.1 uncultured Porphyromonadaceae bacterium | reverse complement strand
CTTATTCTCTGCCTCCTGACTCCGTTCTTTATTTCACAGGCTCCGTAGCGGAAGCTTTTGCGGAACAATTGAGGACGTTGGCAGAAGAGCGTTCGTTAAAAATAAACAGAATTGTAAAACAACCTTTCCAGATAATCAACGGTTATGGTTCACAAGAATAAACCGTGGATATCTTGACAGACCCTTCAAAACTATGAAGAAGTTAATATTGGCGCTCTTTGCTTTGATAACACTGCCCGTTGCCGTAGCCGCACAGCCACAGGTTGATACTACCGGCAACACTCCTGAAATTCCGGCTACCCAACCGGTTAGGGAAACTGTGGTAGTAATGCCTCTTTTTGAATATCCTACAGCACCGGAAGATCTGCCTGACATAAAGGCTCGCTGCAACTGGGTCATGGAACATTTCTGGGACAAGATGGACTTCAGCCAGAATGCCGTTAGCCAGGCAGCCCTCGATCATGCCTTCGGAGTATGGGTAGCGCCGATGCGCTGGGCAGACGAAGCAGTCTCAACAGCTGCATTCGACAATCTTATCAAGAAGATTTCAAAAAGCCCTACCCTATTGCTGCAGTTTACCAAGGCGGCCGAACATAACCTTTACGGAGACAAAGCCGACATCTGGATTGACGCGCCTTATTTGAAATTCGTCGATGCTCTTTTGGCCAACAAGAAAATTCCGGAACTGCGCAAGGGCGCATATAAGGCTCAGAAAGCACAGTTGGAGAAAAGCATGATAGGAATCAAGATGCCTGTCTTCAATTATGAGACAACTATAGGCGATAAAGGCAAACTTAGCATTGAGACGCCTTATACCATTGTTGTTTTCGGAGATCCTTTCTGCTCTGACTGCTCAATGTACAAAGTAAAACTTGACGCGGACAAACGCATTGCAGACTGGATTGCCGACGGCAAACTAAGTCTTTACTACATTGTTCCTGACGGCGAAAGTGTTGAAGACTGGCAAAGACAGCTCGTTTTCTATCCGAGTGCCTGGAAACGCGGTGCCGGGTCGGGTCTTGATGAAATTTACGATATTCGTCGCAACCCGAGTGTGTATCTCCTTGACGACAAAGGCGTCATCATAATGAAGTTTCCCTCGCCGGAAGAACTTGCCAACTTTATAGATCTGAAATTGGAATCGTTGCAATGAGCGTGAAGGAATTTTTCAAGAAACTTTATTTCTGGGGAGCCGGCTATAGCTATACCAACCTCGGAAGACTTTTCCTGCGTCTCTTCGTGGGAATCATGCTACTCCAGTTCGGAGTAAGACAGATTATAGAATTTCCTTCTGAATCGGCGGCTTTCCCTTCGGCCTTAGGCATGTCGCCGTCAGTTTCATGCATTATAATGATATGTATCGAGATAGGCTGCTCATTGTTCATCATGGCCGGATTCCTTACCAGACTAATGATTGTGCCCCCTTTCATTGCCATGGTTCTGGCTGAATATTATCTTCTGCACAATGTTGCAAGCCAGGCTTCTTATATGCTGCAATGGAACCAGACAGGATACCTGCCCATAATGTTCTTGGGCATTTATTTCTTTCTTCTTTTGGTGGGACCGGGAAAGATTTCTGTGGATTACTTCCTCTCGCTACATATAATCCACACCGATAACAAGAGCGAGAAAGAACTGGAAGAAGTATAGAACATACATCAACACAAAAGGGCGGATTCTTATGTTTCCGCCCTTTCTTTATTTCTATTTGTTTGGAATCAGAGCGCTCTAAGCAGCTCTATGCGCTGCTTAGCATCCTCATGCCCGAATACATAGCTTCCGGCTACAAGAATGTCGGCTCCTGCTTCTGCGAGCCTCTTACCTGTTTCGGCATTCACACCGCCATCAACTTCTATGACAGCCTTTGAGCCTGTAGCCCTGATGAGTTCACGCAACTCACGCACTTTGCGAAGGCTGTGCTCGATGAAAGGTTGTCCGCCGAAGCCGGGATTTACAGACATGATAAGAATCAGGTCAGCATCATAGATAATGTCTACAAGAGTATTGACCGGAGTAGCGGGATTGATGGCAACTCCCGCCTTCATACCTGCTCCATGTATTCTCTGTACTACGCTGTGAAGATGCGGGCACACTTCCTGATGTACACACATTATCTCCGCTCCAAGGTCTCGTACCTGTGAAATCCATTTGTCGGGTTCTACAATCATAAGATGAACATCCAACGGCTTTTTGCAGTGCTTTGCAACGGCTTTCATTACCGGAAAACCGAATGAAATGTTAGGTACGAACACGCCGTCCATTACATCGAGATGGAGATAGTCGGCGTTAGAACCGTTTATCATCTCCAGATCCGGAAGAAGATTGGAGAAATCGGCTGACAACAGCGATGGTGAAGTTTTCATGGCTTGATTATTTTGTAGTTTCTTTCTTCCTGGAAAAAGCTTTGAACAGAATGAAAATCAAGCAGACAGCCAGTAATGCCAGACCACCCCAAGAAAGGTAACGGTTATACTGTTCTACTGCATCGAAAAGATCCTGTGGCTGGACATGAATGGAAAGCTGCCATCCCACAATTGCCAGAATAGCGTTCCACAGACCGGCGCCAAGGAAAGTGAAAAGAGAAAATACTCCTAAATTCATTCTTGACAGCCCGGCAGGAATTGATATAAGTTGTCGTACCGCAGGAATCAATCGCCCTATGAAAGTGGAGATGGCTCCATGTTTATCGAAATACTTCTCTGCCTTATCCACCTTCTGCCGGTCAAGAAGACAGGCATGCCCAAGTCGGCTGTCGGCAAAACGGTAGATAACCGGGCGGCCGACCCACAGAGCAAGATAATAGTTTATCAAGGATCCTGCCATAGCGCCGAGAGTAGCTACAAGAACAACCATATAGATGTTCATGTCGGCACCCACACCG
>CAJMDR010000359.1 GCA_905212215.1 uncultured Porphyromonadaceae bacterium | reverse complement strand
CGCCATGCTGTTGCTTGAAATGTTGAGCCTTTTGAGCATCGGCACATCGTTGAGAGCGATTGACGAGAGTCTGTTTCTGTAGATAAGCAGATTCTGCAGCATGGGAGTTGCTGTGGCCGCGAACTGAGAAAGACGATTCCTTCCGGCATTGATGGTGACGAGCTGAGGACAGGTCGAAACGGTCAATGCCGTGATACGGTTGTTGCGAATCTGGAGGTTCTGCAAAGCAGGCATGTTTGCGATGACCAGATTTCCGGCAAGTTTCTTACTGTCCCATTGGATTTCTGTGATATGGCCGTTCTCGACTTTCACACCCTGCCATGAAGCCGGGTTGTTGATGTCGCCGATACCCAATGCCTGGGCGTTGGTGGGTGCCTCCACAGCAGGTTGCTGCAGGAAGTTCTGGAGAGATTTTAGTTCACCTTTGGAAACTTTCTGTGCGGAAGCAGCGAATGTGCTCAGCAAAAGAGCAGCCAAGATGTAAAGTGTGCGTTTCATAGAATATTATTTTTGCGTGTTAAAAACCATCAAAGGGTTTTATGTTAAAACGCACACGGTGAATGTTGGTTTAACTATTTGTGTAAAAACCGTATTATTTCATGATTCATAGGTTTGAATTGTAATATTTGATGTTTCCGGTCACATTTTCACCTACAAAAGGAGGGAGGTCATATTCAGTATCGGAAGAAGGCAATTCTATCTCCGCCACTGTCATTCCTTTGAGGTCGCCAAGGAACTCGTCGACTTCCCATATATGTCCATGAAACGGTACAAACCAACGGCGTTTCTTAAGTATTCTGCCGCTGCATAGCGACAATAAGCCGGGAAAATCGTTCTCCGGAATCTCATATTCATACTCTAACCGAGTGTCACCTTTGTTCTTTCCTTTGACGGTAAGAAAACAGTCGTCGCCACGTTTGCGTATACGCACCACATGGCATGGATCACGGTCTATGTAACCCTGTATTATTAATTTATTGTCGGTCGACATCTCTTTATAGAGATTGTTGACGACAAGATATTTATGTTCTATTTCATGTGCCATGTCACTACTTCTTAGAATGTTACATAACTATAACACAGCGGAAGGCCGATTTATTTGAAGGGTTTGTAAAAACGGCGGTCATTGTGTACCTTTGCAGCCGAATATGAGCAGAAAGAAGAAACCACTTCCGAGGCTTGAGAATGTAGAGATTACCGGTGTTGCAGCAGAGGGAAAAGCAATAGCCAAGGTGAGTCTTGACTCGAACGATGAGAACAGGCTTGCCGTGTTCATTCCTTACGGAGCACCGGGAGATGTGGCCGACATACAGATAGACCGCCGCAAACGCAGTTTTGCAGAAGGACATATAGTAGAACTCAAGAAAACATCGCCGGAACGCTGCGAGCCACGTTGCAGCCATTTCGGTCATTGTGGCGGATGCCGTTGGCAACATCTGCCTTACAATGCACAACTCCGTTTCAAGCAGCAACAGGTAATCGATGCCCTGACAAGGATAGGACATCTGCAAGTTCCCGAGATTACGCCAATCTCCGGTTCTGAAAACATTTACAACTATCGAAATAAGATGGAGTATACGTTTTCAGCAAAAAAATGGCGTACTTGGGAGGAAATGCATAGCGGAGAGGAGTTCACCGATTCACCACATGCCTTAGGTTTTCATATTCCGGGTGGTTTCGACAAGGTGCTCCATATTGACGAATGTCATTTGCAGGCATCGCCCGGTAATGACATCCGCAACTGGCTTTTCGATTACTGCGAAGAGAAAGGACTGGATTTTTACGACATACGCAATAATACCGGCTTGCTGAGAAATCTGATACTGCGAACGGCATCTACCGGACAGGTAATGGCGGTAGTGGTTTTCGGGCGCGAGGACGAGGCGATAAATCCTTTGCTGAAGGATATGGCAGAGGCTTTCCCTCAGATTGATTCGTTGTTGTACATAGTCAACCAAAAGGTAAATGATTCCATAGCGGATCAGGATGTGAGGGTTTTCAAAGGCCTGCCATACATAGAGGAGGCAATGGAAGGCTTACGTTTCAGAATCAATGCCAAGTCATTTTATCAGACCAACTCCCGTCAGGCATACACTCTTTACAGCATAGTAAGGGATTTGGCTTTCAAGGGTCTGGAAGAGAACGCAAATCCTGTAGTGTACGATTTGTATACCGGCACAGGTACCATTGCCAATTTTGTAGGCAGGAAAGCCGGAAAAGTGATAGGCATTGAATATGTTGAGGAAGCGATATCCGACGCCAAGCTGAATGCGGAGGTAAACAACATAGGCAACACTCATTTCTTTGCCGGCGACATGAAAGATATACTTACTGATGCTTTCATCGAGCGTCACGGTCATCCTGAGGTACTGATAACTGATCCTCCGAGAGCCGGCATGCATCCTGATGTAGCAGCTACCATCCTTCGTGCCAAACCAAAGACAATAGTCTATGTGAGCTGCAATCCGGCAACTCAGGCCCGAGACCTTCAGATGATGTGCGGAGAGTATGAGATTACTGACGTGCATCCGGTGGATATGTTTCCGCATACTCATCATGTGGAGAATGTGGTGCGACTTAAACTGAAGAACGAATAAGAAAGTCTGTTGTACCTTTACGCATTAACTTGGATAACAGATAAACGGCCGGGATAAACATGTTAAGTTTCTGTTATGTTTGTAACTTGTCCGGCTACTTTTTTGTTCTCCATAAATAGACACTAAAAAACAATGTTTGACGCAGCACAATTTTTCCAGTGGTTCATTGAGAACGCCAACTATCTGTTTGTATTTGTGTTCATGATGGTTGAAAGCAGCTTCATACCGTTTCCTTCGGAAGTGGTAGTGCCTCCCGCAGCCTATCTTGCCTGTACCAATACCGGTGTGG
>CAJMDR010000358.1 GCA_905212215.1 uncultured Porphyromonadaceae bacterium | reverse complement strand
CTCAGCGCCCGGCGCTGCTCTGGCAGGTCTGGAGAAAGCTAATGTCTATTGCACCGGCACCAATGCTGATTTCGCCACCAACGACCTCTACGCTTCCGCCGAAGGCACTGCTCTGAGTTTCACCGGAAGCCGGGAGATAAAACTGCCGGGTACCTATCACTTCTGGCTGGCTTACGACGTTAAGACGGACGCCGCAAGCGGCGAGGAGTTCACCGCCCGGCTCAATAATATTACCGTCAATGACACGGATTACAGTCCGGGCAACCAGCTTATAGCATCGGCCCGCATTGTGGGCGGCAAACACGGCACATTCGTAATAGGCAAGTCGGAAAATGCCGATTACGCCACTTTCAAAGCCGCTTTGGAGGCTCTGAAAAATGGCATCGACGGCCCCGTGGTGCTTGAAGTGGAAGATGGCGAATACACCGAGTTGGTTCAGATTGACGCCATTCCAGGCAACTCGTCGAAGAATACGCTGACTCTGCGCAGCCAAAGTCGCGACCGCAGCAAAGTAGTAATCAATTACGAGGTCTACGATTCGCCGCGTGACTACCGCGACCAGTATGGCGTGCTGACGCTCAACGGCATTGACCACGCTGTGGTGGAAGATCTTACCTTTACCACGGCAAATGTGAAATTCGACTATGTGGTGTTTGTCAAAGGCCAAAGCTTAAACAATACCATACGCAACTGCCATATCCACACCGCCACCACAACTTCTTACAGCGACGACATCAACCTCATTCGCACCTACGCCGAAGATGTGGCCAACTGCAACAACGACAATCTGACCATTGAGGGCTGTCTGCTCGAGGGCGGCTACATTGGCGCTGCCGTGGGCGGCACAACCAATGTGTCGCTGCCGCGCGAAAAGGGTGCCGTAATCAAAGGCAACACTTTTGTCAACCAAGGTTCGAAGGGCCTCTACATCACTGGTGAGAACGATGTCCGTATTATTGGAAATACCATTCAGCACGACGGAAGCCTGATGGGTTCAAGCTTCAACGGCATGGACATCTATCGCGCCAACGGCAACATGGTGTGCGCCGATAACCTCTTCACCATCACCGGCTCCGACACCCGAAGCACTATATCGGCCATCTATATCCGCGACATCAGTACTCCTGAAGCCGGCAACCACCGTATCTATAACAACGACATCAGCATCACAGGCTCTGCCAACAGCACCATCTACGGAATCAATCTGGCCAACAACGACACCACAAAACAGACCAACGAGATTCAGTTCAATACGGTGGTTCTCGGTGGTCAGGGGAGCGCTGTATCCTCGGGTGCCTACATCAACGCACCCTTCGGCGGCTCCACATTGCACAACAATATTCTGCAGTGTGAGACAAACGGCTATGCTCTGCGCATTCAGAAACCGGATTACGCCGTCAACGGCCTGTTCGCCAATAACGCCGTCTTCTCGGCCGACACCGCCACGGTGGGCTGTGTGCAGGCCAACGACTACAATTTTGCCGATTTCTGCAGTGCCATAAACATGACGGGTGCCATCAATGAAAAAGCGCCCTTTGTAGTCTCCGGCGTCCATGAACTCGACTCACTGGGCCGCTTCGGCATGGCAATACCAGTGGATTACATCACTGCCGACCTCAACGGCACCGCGCGTAAGACGGCAAACGGCGCAATAGGTGCTTACGAATATTCCCCCGGCAGCACCGCAGCCAATATGACTCAGAGCTATCCGGAGGTGAGCGGTGTCACAGACACTCAGGCTACCGTGAAACTCATGGCCGACCGCAGCTGCGAGGCTTATGTGATTGCATGGCCCATATATGAGGAGACTCCTTATGTGGAAGATGTTACCATCCTCGGCCGGAAAGTTACTCTGCGTGCCGGCCGCGAAGGTCAGGTAACGGTGGACTCGCTCACTGCCGGCAATGAGTACAAGGCTTATGTGGTGCTACGCAGCTTCAGAGGTGTGAACAGCGGCGTCATAGAGTCGGCTCCCTTTACTACCAGGCATGCTCCCACAGCCGTATCCACGTTCGAAACGGTAGAGCCGGAAGGCACTATGTTCGACGACGGCACAGCGCACTTCTCCGGCTGGAAGGTGATAGCTCTTGCCGGCGCCCCCGGCACGGCTCCGGCGGCAAAGGTGGCAATGATGAGCGGCAAGTTCGCTTCCGTAAAACCCACCAACGCCTCGGCTCTGACGCTCGACGGCTTCTTTATGCGCAACAAACAGGCCGTGAAGCTCACAGGCCTCTCGGCAGCACAGCAGCAACTCGGCAGCAAGACCATAGCTCCGGGCGAATGGCGCTATATCAGTCTGCGCGACATGGGGAGCCTCGCTGTGCTCCGCTTCGAGACTGAAAACTCCGACTCGGTGCTCATTGACGACTTCAGCGGACAGCCTCTCGACTTCGGCGCCGCCATCAGCTTCGCTCCTCAGCAGGGCACAGAAGGCAGTCAGGCGCAGCTTGTGGCTTACGCGCAGGGCGGTGTATGGCCTTACACCGTGGAATGGACCGACCAGAGCGGAAAGGTGTTGGGTAATGACCTCACCCTCACCACCACGCTCTCTCACTCCATGGCTTATAGCGTTAAGGTAACAGACGGTTGGGGTAACTCCGACTCCGACAAGGCCGTTATCCGTGTAAGCGGAAGCATGTATGCAGCCACGTTCGAAGACTTGCAGCTCGCCCCGGAATCGCACTGGAGTGGCGAGAAGAATGGTAAATCAACCTTCTTCTCCGGCTCGTGGGAATTCCCTAACTATTACATGAAGAATTATAATTCATGGGCCTGGTGCGGATATGCCAACAGCACCTCGACAGCCTATACGGGCATCAGCGACCAATATAATAATGTTGTGGGCGGCGGCGAGCGTTCAGCCAACTACGGCATTATTTATGGCGACGCCTAAT
>CAJMDR010000357.1 GCA_905212215.1 uncultured Porphyromonadaceae bacterium | reverse complement strand
CTATCATCGCCGCCACCTCAGCGCCTCCTGTGTCGGCGTTAGGCATGGTGAAGAGCACCCTGCGTTGTGGCAGATGCCGTTCCAGAGCCTTGAGGAAAGCGGCTGTCTGGCGTTTCTCCTCTCCCCTCTCCAGCGTAACAGGATGAAACGTAGCGAGGATGAACCCGTCGCCCAGGTCGGCGCCGAGACTCTCTTCCACCCTTTTCAGCGGCCACGGAGCGAAACGGCTTATGTTGTCGGCGCCTAAGGCTCCCACCCAATGCACTGTTTCCGGCCTCTCTCCCATCGCTATTATTCTGCGGCGGTATTTCTCCGTCGAGGTAAAATGCAGTCGGCTGAGCTTGGTAATGGCATGGCGGATGGCATCGTCGTAAGCCCCCTCGGTTGTCTCCCCGCCGTAGAGGTGAGCCACCGGGATACCGAAAATAAGGGCTGCGGAGGCCGCTACGAGCATTTCATAGCGGTCGCCGAGCAATCCCACCATATCAGGCTTCAAGCGCGTCAGAGCGCCTGCAAAGCCCTCCATCTCAACCCCCATTGCCTCCACGGTACGTGCCGCGGTGCCGTCGGCCTCAGGCATAGGTATCTTCTCGTCAACCTTTATGCCGTCGCCCTCTATCTCCCGCACCGTGTATCCGTGCCGGGCGCTGAGGTGCATGTTGGTGGCTATCACCTGAAGCTGAACCCCTTCCGTGTTGCGCAACAGCTTCATAAGACTGCTCATGATGCCGTATTCCGCCCTTGTGCCGGTGATGAAACAGATTTTCCGCATAGGAGACAGCTTACAGGCTTATCAGTTCGTCGTAGCCGAAGTCACGCGGTGCGGCAAGGCCGATGACGGTATCCCAGAGCATGGGCGAGATGCCGTCGCCAGGACGTTTCACCGTTATGTTCTCCTCGCTGAAGAGCTCCCCTTTCCTGATGGGTCTTGCGGCCACAATGCTCTTGCGGGCTATGGCCATGTTCTTCCTCTCGGAGGGCGACGGGAACTTCCTTGGCGAGCCGAGCGCCGCCTCGGTGTTGCGTATGGCCCTTACCATGGCGGCGAGCTCCGAAGGCTCCAGCGAGGCCTTATGGTCCGGTCCCGGCATGTTCTTGTCGAGGGTGAAATGCTTCTCTATCACCTGTGCGCCGAGCGCAACGGCGGCAACGGGGACTTCTATGCCTCGGGTATGGTCGCTGTATCCCACCCGGCAGCCGAAAGCGGCGCGGAGGGTCTGCATGGCCCGCAGGTTGACATCCTCGTAAGGCGTGGGATATTCCGTGTTGCAGTGAAGCAGAGTAATGTCATCGAGCGGCACACCGTTCTCCGTCAACACCATCAGGGCGTCGTCAATCTCCCCGAGGCGGCTCATGCCGGTAGACATGACAACCGGCAGACCCATTCCCGCAATCTTGCGCAGATAAGGCAGGTTGGTGATTTCCCCGCTTGGAACCTTCACCATATCCATCTCCAGAGGACGCAGCACATCTATGCTGTCGAGGTCGAACGGCTTGGAGAGGAACCGGATGCCTATGGAGCGGCAATAGTCGCGCAGAGGAAGGAACTCGTCGGGACGCAGCATGATGCGGCGCACCATGTCGAGCTGACTTTCCTTCACCCCTGTGTTGGCGGTCTGATATTCGGCCTGTTCCGCGAAAGTGGAGATTACCTTCTCCGGGATGCCGGTCTGAAACTTCACAATGTCGGCGCCCGCCTCCTTGGCGGCGTCGGCGAGGCGGCAGGCAAGGGCATAGTCTCCGTTATGGTTCACCCCTGCCTCCGCTATGATGAGTACTTTATTCTCTTGCATTATTTCGGTAGCTATATCAGCTAAAAATTTTAGTTTTTCTTTTTTCCTCCAAACCTTTAAAGGTAACTTCCGAGGGCGCTGTCAGAAAGGATGCAGATGAGGTGCCGCGAAGTTCCGCAAATCTCTGCGTTCTCATACCCGCTCTTCCCCTCTTGCATAGAAAGTTAGAATCCTCTGCGCCTCTGCGTGAGGCCAAAAATTGCGTTCAGTACTTGAATGAGCTGCCCCCAAGGAACTCCCTCAGCAACGACGTTGCCGGAATCTGGTCGGCGGGGATAGGCTCGAAATATTCCAGGAACCGTATCAGGCGGTAAGCCTCGGCATACTCCGGCACATCGTGCGGCACCTGGCGCAGCACAGGAATGGCATAGTCGCGCATCACTCCCAACTCGAAGATAAGGCTGGAGTTGAACATGGCGTCGGCGTTCTCCTGGTACGGGAAAATCCACTTCTCCTCGCCACGGCGCACACTGGGCCAGCGGCGTATGGTGTCGAGCGCCGAAGTATGGCGATATTTGTAGTCACGCACAATGCGGCGCAGCAGGCGGTTGTCGGTGGTAGGAATCCAGTTGTGGTCGTCTATGCGCAGCGTGGTGAGCGCCGACACATATACCTTGAACAGCTCGTTCTGCGGCAACTGGCCGGTAAGCTCCGGGTTCAGGCCGTGGATGCCCTCTATGAGCAATACCTCGTCGGAGGCGAGGCTGAGCGGACGCGGTTTCTCTATCCTCTTCCCCAGCTCGAAGCTATAGGTGGGAAGCTGAATCTCCTCTCCGGCAAGAAGACGTTTCAGGTCGCTCTGGAGCCTCGGCAGGTCGAGGGCATAGAGGCTTTCGTGGTCCAGTTCGCCGTTCTCGTCGCGCGGAGTGTGCTCACGGTCTATGAAATAGTCGTCGAGACTAATCATCTTCGGAGTGAGCATGTTCGTCATCAGCTGAATTGCGAGGCGCTTCGCCGTGGTGGTCTTTCCCGAGGATGAAGGTCCGGCGAGGAGCACTATGCGCGCGCCACGCTCGGCGATGCGGTCCGAGATACGGCCGAGGAGCTTACTGTGAAGCGCCTCTGCAACGTTTATCAAGTCGGCTGTACGGCGCCGCTGAACT
>CAJMDR010000356.1 GCA_905212215.1 uncultured Porphyromonadaceae bacterium | reverse complement strand
TTACTGTGAAGCGCCCCTGCAACGTGTATCAAGTCGGCTGGACGGCGCCGCTGAACTGCCATGTTAAGCTCGCCCACGTCGCCTACCTGTATCACCTTGTTGAAGCGCAGATACTCGGTAAAGGCCATGTACATCTTCCTCTGCTCCAACGGCTTGGCGGGCACCGAGGGGTCGTTCTTGTCGGGGCCCATGAGCAACATTCCCTCCTTGTACGGCACGAGATCGAAGACCCGCAGCATCCCTGTGGAGGGCGCCAGCGGACCGGGATAGGAGTCGTAGGTGCCGTCGAGGGTATAGAACACCGTGTAGAGGCGGTGGAGGGTCTGCAGAAGACGCACCTTGTCGGGCATATCCTGGCGGCGGAAACGCTCCAGAACGTCGGTGGTGAGGCGTTCGCGGCGCCGCAGAGGCAGGTCCTTCTCCACTAATTCCCTCATGCACTTCTTCAGCTTCGCCACCGTGTCGGCGGGTGCCGGCATGCCGCGGCCGTCGGGATAGAGGAGGCGGCAGTATGTTCCGCGGGCTATGCTGTGCTCCACCCTCAGCCGCGCCTCCGGTACGGTAAGGGTGACGGCCTTGTAGAGCAGCATGCACAGCGAACGACGCAGCACACGCATCCCTGTGGCCGACGTGGCAGGGAAATATTCCACCTGCTTCGGGGCGAAGACAGGGAAGTCAAGGCTCTGGTTGCAGTTGTTGACATGGGCGCAGACAGGCTCCATGCCTAATTCGGTACCTAACCGCGAGGCGATGTCTCCCAACGTATCGCCCCCTTCTATGTCCACATAGCGCCTGAGATTGACGCAATATATCTTCAGTTGTTCTTTCACGGCACTGGTATTATCAATGCGCAAAATTAATGAATTTCGCGGCGGTAACAAACCTTTAACGAAATTTTATTACCTTTGTGGTCTAATAGTTTCTTTACGACATGAAAAAAGAATCCATCCTCATAGCGCTGATGCTTCTGGTGTGCTCAAGTCTGTCCGGTTTGGCGATTACCCGCGAGACCAAGACCGAAGAAAACGGCTTCAAGTGGGTATTGGTGAAAGACGGCAAATTCTTCGGCGCCGAAACCACGCAGGGCAACGTTATCGTGCCCATAGAAGAAGAATACACCAAGCTGTGGTATACGGACTATCCCGAACCCGGATACTTCAAGGTTTCCCGAGGCGGCCTGGAGGGTGCGTACACCATCCACGGCGAACAGGCTGTGCCGCTGAAATACAAGTGCGTCTTCTATTCCCCCGGAGTAGGGTTCATGTACTCCGATTCCTACGACACGGATGCCGCGAACTATGACCTGGACGTCAGACTCGACTCAAAAGGATACCTGACCCATAAAACCTATGGGATTGTGAATCAGAGCGGTCCGGATGAGGATGTGCAGGTTATGGTGAACCCCGACACCGTAGTAGCAGTTCAGCCTGCCGAGGACGATGGACCCCGCATCGGTGTGGTGGACGCAGACACTTATAATCAGCAGGAGACCGCCGACCACAGGGCAAGCACGGAAATCCTCTCCGCCGATGAAAATTCCACATCCCCTACTCTCTCTTCCTACAACGCATGGCCGAAACCTCTCCTTATGGGCAGCTATAACCTTACCCTCTACGAAGGCAAGGACCCGGTGGACGGCAAACTGCTCTATAACTCCGTTACCCAGAGCGCTTATCTCAACATCAAGGGTCAGGGTATGGTGAAGGAATGGCACCGCCTGAAACCGCGTCAGTTAGAGAACGACGGCAACCGTATGCTCTTCTACGACGACCGCTCTACCGGTATACCGCTCTTCTGCCTCGGCGAACTCGGCGAGGGTCTCTTCGTGCTGGTATTCAACAACGACAACGATGAAACGGTATCTTACTGGGTAGACCGCAACTCATACCGCTCCCTATCACCATCCGAAGTGGAAAGAGCCGCCAAAGCTAAATAAGAGGAGAGAAAGAGTTGATGTGTTGAAAAGCATGAAAGCAATGAAAGGAAAAAGGAACTGTCTGGCATAAGGTGTACGGCACCGGGAAACTGCTGTCCATGAAGGGGGACAAGGCGGAGATCCTTTTCGACCGGGATCACCGGCGGATCACACTGAATATGGCTTACTGTATCGAGAAGGGGATTTTAAGGACAGAACAGGAAAAGGGACGCTGATCCTGGATCGGCGTCCCTGTCGTGTTGCTTCTGTTTTATTCGTCGTCCTCGTCGCCGAACAGCTCGTCGTATTCTTCGCTGTCCATCAGCTCATCAAAAGCATCTGCAACGATATCGTATTCCTCATCGTCCTCGATGTTGTCCAGCACCGGATTGCCATCGGCATCCTCGGAATACCGGTATAAATAAATGTCGTCCTCGTCCTCACTTTCCTGCTCGACGGGAAGCAGAGCCACGTACATCTGCTTGTTGCTTGCCGGGAAGATGGCAAGCACTTCGCATTCCACTTCGCTGCCGTCGTCCAGGCAGAGGGTAACGGTCATATCGATCTCTTCTTCTTCCAGATTCTTGAACGGATTTTCACTCATATTTTTTCTCCTTATGCATCAGAATTTGATGGATTCCCATAAATAAACAATAGCAGAAGCGGCAGCAATTTGCAACTGAAAATCATTTTTGCGCGAGGATATTGACTTTAATGCAAAAAGCAATAAAATAGTAGATAGTTTATACAAAAAGGGAGAAGACTGATTATGGAAATCACATTTGCAAAGCGTATGGATTCCTTTCAGGAAGGAATTTTCACAGTATTGAATAAGAAGAAAAATGAGCTGCTGGCCCAGGGAAGAACCATTTACAATCTTTCTGTTGGTACCCCGGATTTCAAACCGGCACCTCATGTGATGCAGGCACTGACAGAATCTGCCAGCAAGCCGGAGAACTACAAGTATTCTCTGGTGGAGCGCCCGGCGCTGCTGGAAG
>CAJMDR010000355.1 GCA_905212215.1 uncultured Porphyromonadaceae bacterium | reverse complement strand
TATAGAGCATATTTCATATTCATTGATGTGGGTCAAGTATGGAGTTGACTCTACATAGACTCGGTAAACGGAGGTAAAGACGCATGTTCCACGGATTTTTATTAATTTTGCAAAATATTCCGGGGCATGTTTGTTATTATTGTGATGACACCTTATCTGTCATCGCATTAATTCCATGAACAACAACGAAGAAATGAAGACATTCGAGGAACTCGGCGTAGAGCCGGAACTCCTTAAAGCGATAGAAGAATTAGGCTTCGATGCACCGATGCCTATTCAGGAAATGGTGATACCGCATCTTCTTCACGAAGATGGCGATGTGGTTGGTCTTGCCCAGACAGGAACGGGAAAGACCGCCGCTTTCGGTCTGCCTGTATTGCAGCGCATCGACGCCTCGCAACAGCATCCCCAGGCTCTTGTGATAGCCCCTACCCGCGAGCTGTGTCTGCAGATTGCCGGTGACCTGGCCGACTTCTCGAAGTATCTTCCCGACATGAAGATTCTGCCTGTCTATGGCGGCTCGAGCATAGAGAGCCAGATAAAGGCATTGCGGCGCGGAGTCCAGGTGATAGTGGCTACTCCGGGCCGTCTGATAGACCTTATCAAGCGTGGTGAGGTGGATCTGGAGAACGTACATACCGTGATTCTCGACGAGGCCGACGAGATGCTGAACATGGGATTCCTTGACGACATAAACGAGATACTTACCCATGTGCCGGAAGACCGCAAGATGCTGATGTTCTCGGCCACCATGCCGAAGGAAATCGCCGGTATAGCACAACGCTTCATGCATAACCCCGTGGAGTTCGTGGCAGGCAATAAGAACGAGGGCGCGAAGAACGTCAAGCACATCTATTACATGGTGAAGGCGCACGACAAGTATCTTGCCCTGAAGCGTGTTGCCGATAATAATCCCGACATCTACGGCATCATCTTCTGCCGTACCCGCAAGGAGACGCAGGAAATCGCCGACAAACTGATTGCCGACGGCTATAACGCCGACTGTCTTCACGGCGACCTCAGCCAGGCACAGCGCGACATGGCGATGCGCAAGTTCCGCGACCATGTTACCCAGCTTCTTGTCGCTACCGACGTTGCGGCGCGAGGCCTGGATGTGGACGACCTTACCCATGTCATCAACTACGGGCTTCCGGAGGATGTGGCCGTCTACACCCATCGTTCGGGCCGTACAGGGCGCGCCAACAAGACCGGGGTTAGCGTGGCCATTATCCATTCTCGCGAGAAAGGGAAGCTGCGCGAGATTGAGAAGAAGCTTGGCAAGGAGTTCGAATACCGCAAGGTGCCTACTCCGGAGCATATCATTGAGAAACAGCTCTATAACCTTGCCGATCGCATAGAGCGTGTGGAGGTGAACGAGGAGCAGGTAGGGAAGTATCTGCCCGGCATGATAAAGAAACTGGAATGGCTGAGCGGCGAGGACTTGCTGAAGCGTGTGGTTTCGCTGGAGTTCAACCGTCTGTTGGCTTATTACCAGAATATGCCCGACATAGACCTCAATGCCGCCGATAAGGACGACAAGAAGAAGAAAGAACGTCGTGACCGCGATTCGCGTACCGCAGAGCGGGGCATGGAGCGTGTGTTCGTGAACGTCGGCAAGCGTCAGGGATTCTATCCCGGCAACCTCATGGAGCTGATAAACAGCAATATAGAAGGTTCCAAGCCTGACATAGGCCGCATAGACCTTCTGCCGGACTACACATTGTTCGATGTGCGTCAGGGCGATGCGAAGCGGGTGGTAAGGGCTTTGAAAGGCGCTGATTTCTTCGGCCACAGACTGTATGCTGAAGAAGCTCAGGAAGGAAAAGACTACGGCGCCAAAGCCTCGAAAGAGAAAGGTTCCAAAAAGGAGAGAGCAAAAGAGGAGAGAGGCGCCAAAGGCTCAAAAAAGGAGCGTAAGGGAGCCAAACCGAATCCCGACGTTATAACGGGCAAGAAGAAAAAGAAAAAAGAGAAGAAAGGCGGCAAGGCCGAAAGTCCGAAGTACAACGGCAATTACGACATCTTCATAAAGAAAAAGAAATGAGCATGAGGCATATCATTAAACCGATGCTTTGGGGCGTCATGGCCGTGGTGACGGTACTGTCCATAATGGCACCGCCGGTATCGTCGCAGACTCCTGAGGTGACAATACCGGATGAGGATACTATCTGTATAGATCCGGATTCGGTATATATCCCGGGTTTCTCGAACTACTCCAGCTATGCGAAGATGACGGTGGACCTTGACTCGCTGCGCTCCATGTACGCCGAATACCCGTCGGCGATAGTATTCGCGGCCCTGCCCGACAGCATAACGCCGCTTCTGCCGCAGAATGTGCGCTTGGACATGATAGACTATGCCAAATTCGGATCCCGGAGATCGGTAAAGAATGCTATGGATTCGTATTCCCGCATAGACTCTATCTCTGCGCGGTATCTGAAAGCGGTTGTCACCACAGTAAGCAATATTCAGGTCGGCATCTATGGTGAAGGTAAGGGGAAACAGATAGTTGTGGTGGATTATACCATCACGCCGCGCGATGCAGCCGCAGATTCCGAACTATTGTTCTACAACACAGACATGCAGCCTATACCGTTGCAGAAGGTGATGAAACTGCCGGACAGCGAAGATTTCATTGCTATTCCTCACGGCAAACACGCCGACAAGAAAGAGCTTGCACGCCAGATCCCTTTCTCCACCGTAGCTTATTCCATCGACCCATCGGTCGGCACCATTACAGCCACTCTCACCGCCGATGTTGCAATGACAGTGGAGAGCCTTAACATACTTAAACCTTTTCTGAACCGTACTTTGGTGTACCACTGGACAGGGAAGAAATTTGAATTGCAGAAAAAGAAATAAAATTTTTCGGCGCTGAATGGGAATCTCGTGGAACGGGAACCTCCCGGAGAGC
>CAJMDR010000354.1 GCA_905212215.1 uncultured Porphyromonadaceae bacterium | reverse complement strand
CTAATCAGACTTGGCGGCATTTCAGCCTCCGAGTTGTCTGATTAGTCCGATTAGTCCGACTCGTCCGACCTGTCCGACTCGTCCCAGAAAATTCTTATGCTGCTAAATAGAATATCCCCATATACAGTGCGTGAGCCACCACAGCCGCTACTATGCCGCCTATGGTGTGCGCAAGAATAGCCTTCGGGGTCAGCTCGCGATAGCCTAACGAGTCAAGCATCGCTGTGTGGGTGCTGAGGTAGCCTGACCAGCACATGCCGATGGCGGTGAATACTGCTATGGCGTTGCCGTCGACCCATCCCTGGGCAATGAAGTTAGGCACCAGACCCAAAGCGGCACCGACAGCGCCGAGGGCGGTGATGGGGAAGGCGATGAGATGCGGGTCGCCGAAACCGAACAGCCATTCAAACACCACATTGATTTTCGAGGCCAGCCACGGCAGCGCCGCCGTGCCCTCGTAGGCTGCGCCCGTATAAGAGCCGTCGGCCGACGGTCCGAAAGTGAGAACCATTACCAGAGTGCTTATTATCAGCACACCGGGAATAATTGCCAGGCCGACGTCCACGCCGCTTCTGCCACCGTCGAGCAGCGCGTTGAGCACGCGGATGAAAGTGGATTTAGTCTCCACCTTCTGTTCCTCCTCTTTCTCTATCTCTTTGGCGTCCACCACATCCTGTGTGGCGAACTCAGGGTATGCCTTGATTACGAAGAACTGCATCAGCCGGGTGGAGACGCAGCAGCCCACGAATGCTCCGGCGAAGCCCACCAAAGGCTGCCAGAAGAATCCCTGTCCTACCATGAACACCATTACCAACAGACCCATGCCGAAAGCGGTGCCGAAGTTGGTGAGCGAGATGAACTGGAACTTCTTGAAATAAGAGCTGAAGCGTTTGTCCTGTGCCAGCGAGATGATGGCGGGGTTGTCGCTGAGGAACGTCATCACCGCGCCTAATGAAGCTACGCCAGGAAGGTTGAACAGCGGTTTCATGAGCGGTTTGAGGATTATCTCAAGCAGCTTCACCACACCGAATTCCACGAACAGACGCCCTATGGCACCCGTAAGCACGCACACACCCATCAGGAAGAAGACGGTGTTGAGCAGCAGGTCGTGGGCGGTGTTCATAAGAGTCTTCAGCATCGGTCCCACGCCCATGGTGGAGCCGAGGTATCCGAACAGGGCAAAGACCAGGACAAGGCATGTCACGCCCGAAATCACCGTACGTGTGTTGGTGGAAACTTTTTTCTTAGACTGGACATCAACAGATTCCGTCATCTCATTTGGGGTAGTACTGTCCATATTCGTTGCGGGTTTTAGGATTGTAGTAGAGCATTATTTACGTTTTACGCTGAAGACATCCATGGTCCAGGTAACGCCGAAGTCCAGCACCGTGGTCTTGCTTTGCATTATATCGGCGGTATTGGCGTTCTTTCCCCAGCTGTAGAAGCAGTTGGCGTGCAGACGCAGGTTGGTGCGGCGTTTGCGCAGAGGATAGAACTCCACGCCGCCTCCTATCATGTTCAGTTCGGTGCCGTTCAGCACACACAGATCGGCATTGGTGCCGCTCTTGTTGACGTCGTAGGTGTACTTGGCATGTACACGCCAGGCGGGATTCGGGCGATAGGCTACCTGGCCCACTACCGTCATGTCCTTGCCGAAGAACGTCTGGTGCGACGCAGCACGGTTCATCAGGTCAAGCTCCACGGCCACATTGCCTAAGTCGAACCGGTTGCCCAGCGAGAGATAGCTTATGTATTTTCCCTCGGCATACTGCATCATGTTCGCCGACCACAGGGCGTGGAAAATGCCATATTTGCCGTTCCAGAACAGGTTGTAGCCGTAGAGGTTGCGGTTGTCGGAAGTGTGGAAAGGACTCTGCACCACCTGGAAAGAGAGCTGTGAGCCTTTCCCTAAGCGCATTCCTGCCTGCGCTCCCAACTGGAAGCAACCGATGTTGTTCCAGAACACCGAGGCACTGTATATGTTTACCGGATAGCAGTCATATTCCCAGCCTCCTATGGCCACCACCTCCTTGCCGGCCGAGAAGTTGAACCGTTTCCATGAATAGTCGAGATAAACCCAGTCCGTGGCATCGAAGAACGTGGCGTCGCTGTGCATCTTGTTCAGCCGTTGGCGCCAGGAGTACGTAAGTCCCGGAACGATTTCGCCGTCCACACGGAACATGAAGTACTTTCCTTCAAAGCCGGAATTGTCATTCTCAGTATTTCCGTCGCGCCAGGTGTTTTGCCAGTCAACTCTCACGTCAGTAGTCAGATGGACATAATCGTGGGTCACCACACGTGCCGAATCCGAGTATGATTCCGACACATTGGCTCCCATTACAGGCAGGGTTGTCAGCAAAAGGATTGACGCGACATTCCCATACAGGTTCATGATGTTAGTTTTAGGTTATCTTTAGGTTAGTATTCAACAGCCCGACAGCCCGTTTCCCCGGCCGTCGGAAAATCAAGCTACAAAATTATATATTTTAGTTCAATAAACGGTAAGCACCCCTGGAAAAAACACTCCGGCACCATTTTGGGGAGCACTGGGAGTTTAAGGGCTTTAAGGAGTTTAAGGAATCGGGAGTCCCGGGTTGCCGGCTTCCGCTCGGCGGAAGCTGCGGTCAGCTCCAAAGCTCCCAAAATTCCTGGCTTCTCAGCTCTCGCTGGAAATGCAACTTTGCAGTGTGGCGGATTATTATTATTTTTGCAGTCAGCTATTAAAGAAACGGACTTTGTTCCTCTGAACAGGAACTTTGTGCCGCTTAAACTCGGACTTTGTGCCACTTACAATGGAATCTCCAAGAATTATCATCAGCGGCGGAGGCACCGGCGGACATATCGCGCCGCATCTGTACCGGCTTTTGTACGCGCTGGAACGGCCCGTTCGCTTTATCATCTGTGACGGAGATATCGTGGAAGAAAAGAACCT
>CAJMDR010000353.1 GCA_905212215.1 uncultured Porphyromonadaceae bacterium | reverse complement strand
TCCGCCTTTATCCAAAGCAAGAAAAAGGCTTACGAAGATTATATGGAAGGTATTGACATTCAATCAGACACAATAGCCCATGAAACTGCTCGATGACCTCAAAGCGAAGCTCACGCCCAAGACCCCGGCAGAACGTGAGCGCATGAAAAGACTGGTGGTCTATACATTGCTGACGCTTTCTTGCCTTGTATGCCTATGGCTTATCTTCGCTCCAAGTGGCGGGGGGGGAAACGAAAAGGGAAAGGCAAACATGGAACTCCCTGACCAGACTTCCGAAGGTATGCCCAAGACCAAGATTGCCGCCTACGAGCAGGAGGATATGCAGAAGGAGAAGGCGCAGAACGATAGCACAATCAATGCAGTTACTCTCCAGCTTGATACTGTGACCGCCCCGTCGGAATCCGCTGTTCCTGACGAAATCCAGAACTCGGCAAATGCCTACCAGCAGGCTCAGGCTTCATTGCAGGATTTTTATGTTCCCGATTACAGCCAAACCGAACAGGTGGCGGAGTTACAGGCCCGCATCGACGAACTGGAGATGCAGAACTCCATCGCTCAGCAGCAGACTCAGCAACCCAACGAGATGGAACTACTCGAAAGGTCATATCAGCTTGCCGCACAGTATATGGGTAATGGCAACGGCAATTATCAGGCTCCGCTTCAGTCCGACGAGAAGGGCAAACGCAACGTTCAGCCGGTTCAGAACGTGACCCACAATGTGGTATCGACGTTGATTGCCGCCACAAACGATACACCTCGGTGGGCATGAAAAGGTCGGTCGGCAAGAATACAATCGCCGCCGTCATTGCCGGGAACCAGTCCGTAACCAACGGGCAGTCCGTCAAGTTGAGAACCACCGAACCGATGTGGATAGGCAACAGGCTTATTCCCCGGAACACAGTAGTTGTAGGTGCCGCCCGATTGCAGGACGAGCGTCTGGAGATTGAGATTACATCGGTTGAAACAAGCGGCTCGATCTATGAGGTGGAACTGAAAGTCTATGACTACGACGGTCAGGAGGGTATCAATATCCCCAACTCTATGGAGAGCGACGCGCTCCACGAGATCGGTGCCAACATGGGCAGTACGATGGGCAGTTCAATCAATATCTCCACCGATGCCGGCGCACAGATTGCCTCCGACGTGGGTCGCGGTCTCATAAACGGCGTAAGCCAGTATCTCACAAAAAAGATGCGCACTGTCAAGGTGCATCTGAAATCCGGGTATCGCGTAATGCTTTACCAGTCCGAAAACAATTAAAAACCACAAAATCCAACGTAAATTTTTATGAAACTGAAAACATTTATTATGTCAGCCATCGCCGTCCTTGGCATGGCAACCCCCGCCTTCGCTAAAGACAAGGCAACCAATAACACCGATAAAAACGTGTCTTCCGACACTGAACAGGTCGCCACTCAGGTAGCCGAACACGATATGAACGTGTACGGAGCCAACTACACCGACGGCGACAAGTTCGACGGTCTGACCCGCAAAGTGGGTTTCGACCGTATGATTCCGCCTCACGCACTGGAAGTATGCTACAACAAGACCACTCACATCATCTTTCCGGCTGAAATATGTTATGTGGACCTCGGTAATGAGAATCTTGTGGCAGGGCTCGCCGACGGAGCAAAGAACGTGCTGCGCGTAAAATCTGCCTTCAAGTCGTTCAAGCAGGAGACCAACCTCTCGGTAATCACCGATGATGGAAGCTATTACGCCTTCAACGTGAAATTCGCCAAAGAGCCTCTGCTTCTGAGTATTGAGATGACTGATTTTCTCCATGACGGGGAATCCGTGAACCGCCCCAACAACGCACAGGAGATCTATCTGGAGAAGCTGGGGCAGGAATCACCGATGCTTGTCAAGCTGATTATGAAGTCAATCTATAAGCAGAATAAACGCGAAATCAAGCATATCGGCACAAAACGTTTCGGGGTGCAGTTCCTTCTGAAATCCATCCATACCAACAATGGCCTTCTCTATTTCCACACTGAGTTGAAGAACACCTCCAACATCGCTTTCGACATCGACTATGTGAGCTTCAAGATCGTGGACAAGAAGGTTATCAAACGAACCGCCATGCAGGAGCAGGTACTTGAACCTCTCCGTGCCCAGAACTATGTGACGGTCGTACATGGCAAGTCTTCCGAAAGGACGGTGTTTGCATTGGAGAAATTCACCATTCCCGATGACAAGCAGCTCGTTATCGAGGTCGCCGAGAAGGAAGGCGGTCGTCATCAGTCCTTCGTAGTAGATAACGAGGACATAGTGAGAGCAAACGTAATCGACGAGTTATCCATCCAATAAATCATAAGCCCATGAAGAAGATTCTTTCAATCTTCGCTGTGGCGGTGCTTTCCCTGTTCGCAGGGGAGGCATTCGCCCAGCGGAATCTCCCCGGAATGTCGGCGGTCGAGGTACGTGCCGACATGGTAAACGGTTTCTATACCGGCAATTCCCGAAACTGCGGCTATAATCTCGGAGTTTTCTACTCGGTCATCAAGGGCAACAATGCCAATACCTGGTCTTTCGGCGGAGAGTATCTCCAGACCTATAAGCCATACGGTGAAAAGGGTCGCATCCCCGTGGCTCAGTTCACAGGAGAGGTCGGCTACAATCTCCGCATTGTCAGCGACTACTCGCAGACTTTCCATCTCTACGGTGGCGTTTCTGCACTCGCAGGTTACGAGACAGTCAACTGGGGCGAAAGCGTCCTACGCGACGGCTCTACCATTCAGGCGAAAGATGCTTTTATCTATGGGGGTGCCGTAACTCTATCGGCAGACTTCTATCTATCGGACCACGTGGTATTAGGTGCTCATCTGAAAGAGAAGTTTGTCTTCGGCAACGATACCGGGCATTTCCTGTTCGCATACGGCATTCACCTCAAATATCAGTTTTAGACTATGCGTTACACGAAGAATGACATAAAGAACATTC
>CAJMDR010000352.1 GCA_905212215.1 uncultured Porphyromonadaceae bacterium | reverse complement strand
CACTGCGAAGGAGCAACAGGTAGTTCTCCAGCGGAATCTCTATGATGCGCAGGTTATCGCTGCGACGGGTAACGATCAGCATCGGCCGGTTCGCCGTCACAAGGCGCGAGAAGCTGAGCTCTGCCCAGCATACCTGCGAGATTCCGCCTTCCGGCATCTCTCCCGGCGAGGCATTGCCTTCCGCCCACGGAAAGTAGGTGACCGGAGTGGTCGGGATGATGTCGTTGTTGTATGCGAAGAGGGTGTTGTTGTCGGTGATGCGGAACTCGAAGTCCTTGTAGTCCAGCGGGTCGCCGTCGATCTGCTGCAGAATGATGCGCAGGTTGTTGGTGTCCTTCATCATCGGCACGGTGTACTCGCGGTAGTTCATGTCCTTCTCGTCTATCGTCACGTCGATGGTGCCGTAGAAAAGCGGATAGAGGTCCTGACCCTTCGGCGAGGTGAGTTCGTCGGAGTTCATGCGCACCTGGATATCGCGGTATTTGGTGCTTGCCGGCGGAGTGACGAAGCTGAACGATGCCTCGCTGCTGTACAGGCCTCCATAGGCGATAATGCTGTACTTGCCCGGTTTCAGATCCACCACCATGCGGTAGTTCTCGTCGGCAAGAATCGGGTCGTCCACCTCGCGGGTGCAGACGTAGTCGCCTGCCTCGTCGTAGAATAGCACCGTGAGATCCTTTACCTGAGATGGGAAGGCATTCGCAAACTCCATGTTATAGTCATAAATGAAGCGGAGCCTCACTCCCTGCGGACAGGGATCGAGGTCGTCGTTGACGGCATCGCAGGAAGAAAACGACAGCGCGGCACCTAAGCAGAGCAGGGCGCTGAACAGCGGTAAACCTATTTTCCGTATGATGTTGAAGTTCATCTTTACTTGGAGTTTTTTATTGGAGGAGACAGGAGGGATTCAACCTCCTGTTTCCGTGGGGTGCACCATTCTACCCGTAGGGAACGGTGCGGATGGTAATAAAAAGTGTTTCAGTCTTTGAGCTACGAGAACTGCTTAGAACTCGATGTTGTTCACGCGAACTACCCACTTGAGCACTTTGACAGCGACCTTGAAATAAACCTCGGGGGTCTCATCGTCGGTGTTCGGCGGAGTCACGATGTCACCGGGGAGACCGAAGGCAGAGATTTTGCTGACTTTGAGCTTGTAGATGTTGTTGCGCACGGTGGCGAACTCCATCGGGCCCATCAGGTCAGGCATGTCGTTGTTATTGTGACGGTTGTAGTAGCGATAGTAGACATAGTACTTGCCGTCTGTGGGGGCGTATACCATGAAGTTGTTCTTCAGTTCACCGTAAGCGCCGTTCGCTCCGAAGCCGCTGACAGTGAACTGGGGAGCCAGAGTTCCAGACAAGGACTCGCCTGGTCCGAGTGCGGGGAAGATCTCATCTTCGGTTGTGCAGCTGGTGGTGTTGCCGCCAACGGTGCGCTGAACGGTGAAGTCGCCGGCTGCCACAGCGTCAAGGAAGTTAGTGCGGACGGTGGAGGAGGCATGGGTGTAGCAGTAAGCCCACACATCCTTGGCGGTGCCGAGCATGATGTTGTTCTCGGGGTTCTTGGCATCGGAGGTCCATGCATAGATATTCGCTTTGGCGTTGATTGCGTCACTAATGACTTTCGCCGGGTCAATCTGACCTTCGGGAACAGATGTGTTGGCAGGAGCGGCCTTGATCTCGGCACGGAACACGATGCCGGTGGTGATACCCTGCTTCATGGCGTTGGTAGGCATGGTGTTCTCGGTTGCATAGCGCCAGATCTTATAGCCTTCTTCATAGTCCTCCCAGTCGTTGTTGTCGGACTCTGTGCCGGGCATTCCGTATGTGAGCGTGTTGGGAGCCGGGTTGGGGAAGAAGTAATTGGCTGCGATGCCGCCTTCTCCAGTGTAGGGTGCATTTGGCAATGCAAAGGCTGCCTTGGCGTCATAGTTGGGAGTCACTACCCAGTTATTCACATTTTCCTTTCCGCAGATGACAGGATTGCTCCAGTTCTCCACGTCGGAGACGCGGGGAAGCAGATAGAAGCTCTTGGCCTCGTTGATGAGCGACATGCCGTTGATCTCGACGATGGCGGCGGGGAGCCCGCTTACATTGTCGTTGATGGTGTACTGGTTGTTGTTTGTCGGCATGAAGTCGAAACGGCTCACCACACGCTCAACACTTACTGTACCGAGGTTGAAAGCGGTGGCCTTGGTGTTGTGTTGGCGTATCAGCGTCTGGTAGTTGGGCAGGTCAACAAAAGTGAGTGAATGATTGGTCATCATGAACTCGTTTTTTTGCGCCCAGGGAAGGTTGTTGGCCTCAGCCTCAGACACCAATGTAGCCTGCTCGCCGGTGAAATCCTGGCCTACTGTAAGACTTGCGATGAAGTCATTCACTTTTGACGTGGGGTTGCAGTATGCGAACACGTACACTGTCTTGGAATCGCCGGTGCCCTCTCCTGGTGTTTCGGATTTTCCGGACCACTCCTCGAGCTGCTCGCTCTGGAAAGTGATGCTGTAGGTGTTCTTCTGGCTCTGGTCAAGAAGAGCGCTCTCGGTAGCTCCTGCCGCGATGAACTTATAACTGTTGTCGCTGACTTTCTCTGCCAGGACAATGCGGATGCTCTTTATGTTGTTCTCGTAGTCCTTGCCGGTCTCATTACCATTTGTCGACTGGCCGTCATCGGTGGTATTGGAACGGGTCTGGGGCAGCTGCAGGGTGAGGCGAGCATAAACATCACCCTGGGGATCCGGATTCGGATTCGGCCCCGGTTCGTCGCTGGAGCAGCTTGCCATGAAAAGGCAAAGCGCTCCGGCCATCATTGCTAAAGCTTTTTTCATTGCTTTCCGGTTGATTTAGTTTTTATTTTTGTTAATTATTTGTTCGGGTTGAGATAGCGCACGCCATTGCTGACGTTCTTGCACTTACGTACCATGGCAAGCGCTTCTTTCGCTTTGTCC
>CAJMDR010000351.1 GCA_905212215.1 uncultured Porphyromonadaceae bacterium | reverse complement strand
TAAAGGGGCTGTTACTTGTTGAAGGCGCGTTTCTCCACGGTGCGTGTGCCGTTGCTGTAAACAGTGATGACCACATTCACACCCTGCCAGGGAGTAGCGGAGGTCATGCCGGCAGCATTGACATAGTGTGTGGAAATTACTTCCGCGCCATCGATGCCGCTCACGCCCATGAAGACGAGTACACGCTCTACGACTGGCGAGAGGTAGTAATTGCGGTGGTAAGCCACGGCACGGACGGTAACATCCTTGCTGTCGACTTTAACCATAGCTTCGCCGGTAGTGGACTGTGCTTTCTTGTTGTCGGGACCGGGAGTGCTGAGATCGGTGGTGTAGAAATAGGTGACACCGGGAACGGCGTGATTGAACACTAACTTGTAGTGGGTTCTGTCGTTGGTGAGGGTGTCGGCAATGTCGGGAGCCACGAGGGTGTCGGGAGTAGAGAACAACGGTATGCGGCGCACGAAGTTGCCCATGGTGGCGACTAAGGTGTCGGTGTTCTCATTGCATGCCGTCATTTCCAGAGCATTGCCATTGACGGCAAATGCTTTACCTTTGTTTACCAGCGACCATACGAGGCCTTCGGAAGTGGCGAGCACAGCGTCATGCTTGATTGCCTTGTGATGGTCGGAAGCGCCGAAGTCCACTACCGCGAGAGCGGCGGCCTTTGCCTTCGGCTCATCGGCAAATGCCTTCAGTGCGGGATACTGACCTTTGACGAACGTCCATTCCTTGCCGAAGCCGGAGATGGAATCGCCGGAAATCAGGAATGCAGTCTTCACACCCTGTGCTCCGACAAGAGCTTTACCGTCGGCAGCGTCGGGATAGGAAGAAGTCTGGGCGTCCCAGTAAACAGCCTCCACAACAGGCACCTTGTACTGGTGACCGGTGATCTGGCCTATGGTAGCCTCTTCGCCGCAGGTAACGGTGCCGAGGTTGATACAGCCGCGCATGGAGGTCTGCTTGTCGGTGGTGTTGTGCCAGCCTTCTATGCCGCCGGAATACTTCATGGAATATACCTCGCCTGTGTTGAGGCAGTTGTACATCTGGCCGAAGTTGGCGAGCACTATGCCGCCTGCTCCTGCGAGCTGTGACTGTGAGTACTGGGTATTGATGAGTTCGGTTGCTACGCGGCCGTCGTTCTGGCAGCCCTCGACAACGCCGTAGTTATAGGAAGCGATACCGCCCACATAGTGGAAGCCGCCAATCATGTCGCCTGCGTTGTAGCAGTCAATCACCTTGCCGGGAGCACGGTTATAGCCCACGATGGCGCCGGAAGTGCCGGCATGAGCCTTGACGTTCGCATAGTTGCGGCAATTGATGATTTCGCCGCCGGTATTCTCGCCCACGAAGGCGCCCGACGAGGAATAGAACTCGAACACGCAGTCGGAAGCGAAGCGGAGGTTCTTCACAACGCCGCCCTGTTTGAGGCGACCGATGAAGCCACGGGTGGAAGTCTTGCCGTCTACAATCTTTCCAGCCTCGTCAAGTACGGGAATCACCAGACGTATGCCGTGGATGGTATGGTTGCCGCCGTCGAGGACACCGCCGAACTTATATGTCGACGAAGAGCAGTTGCTGATGCCCTTGAATTCGGGGTCGAGGCCCAAGTCAATGTCGTTGGTGATGAGGAAGTAGGAGCCGTCGAAGGTGAGCTGTGTCACTGTGGTGGCTTCCGAAAGGCGCATCAGGTCTGCCTTGTTCTTGATGAGGAAGGGAGACTCTGCCGTGCCGTCGCCGTCGAACATTCCGGCGGGAGCGGTCTTGATGGTGAACCACTTCTTGATCTGGCCGTTGACGGCGTAGACGGTATCGGTTGCCACGGAACCGTTGAGGTGGATGTTTGCGCCGGAAATGATGATGCCGCGACCCTCTGTGCCGAGCTTGCCGTTGCGCATCACCTGCCATTTAACGCTGTTGGCGGTGGGCACGGTGAAGTCTACCGCGCAGTTCTCCACATTGTCGTTGTTCTTGAAATAGAGGGGAGCCTTGGCCACGTTAGCCACGGTGTTTGCGGGAATGGTCTTGATGGTGGGATAGAAATCCTTCTCGAACTTCCACACATCGGTGCTGAAGCCTTCCCAGGGAGTGCCGGAAATCATTTCTGCCAGCGGGGTGAAGCCGGAAGCGGCACCGCTCTGACGCGGATGCAGCGAGGCGTCGACGCGGCAGTTGGTGATTATGGGAGCTACTCCTGCGGTACGGGTATCGAACCAGCCGAGATAAGGAGTATAGGCATAATTCGAGGTAGAACGCGAATGACCTGTTATGAAACAGTTCTTGATTTCAGAGTTCTCGGGGTGCCCTGCCATCTTGATGTTGATGGCGTAGCCTGCCAGCGGGCTTGTCCACTGTCCTGCCACCTCCATGTTGCCGGCGAAATGGCAATCTTCGAGTTTCATTCCCTGAATAGCGCCCACGATGCCGCCGGCTGCCGTCTGGCTTACGGAAGAGGTAGTGTTGATTTCGCCGACAGAGAAGCAACGGCGTATGTCGGCCTCCACAGAGCAACCTGCTATGCCACCTGCGAACATGCTGTAGCGGTTCATGGTAACGGTGCCGGAGAAGTAGCAGTCTTCAATGTAGCCGCCTGTCTTGACGTTTAGCGAAGAAGAGGTCATGTAACCTACCACGCCGCCCACGGAGTAATTTTCGCCGCCGCCATAACCGATAACTGTTGTATTGGTTGCCGAAAGATTGGTTGCGGGATAGCGCATGTTGCCTATCACACCGCCGATGTTGGAAGCACCTTCCACAGTACCTGTGAAGCTGAGCTTGTCGGCAGGACCGGAGGAACCGCAAACACCTCCGGCGATGAGATAACCGCGTATCTTGCCGTTGGTGACCTTACAGTTCTCGGTATGTCCCATAGAGTAAGCCACCACGCCGCCTGCATAATAGTAGTTGTCGCAGGAAACGACGGGGCTTGAGAGGGATACATTCTTGATAGTG
>CAJMDR010000350.1 GCA_905212215.1 uncultured Porphyromonadaceae bacterium | reverse complement strand
TCGTCAAGAAGAAGTACATTCCCTTCCTCTTTCAGAGCCATGGCAAGGTGAAGGCGATTGCGTTCGCCGCCGCTGAGCACACCTATTTTCTTTTCCTGGTCTGCCCCGGTGAAGTTGAAGCGCGACAAGTATGCCCTTGCGTTCATATCGCGCCCTCCCATGCGGAAGCTCTCAACGCCCTGGCTGATGACTTCATATACCGATTTCTCAGGATCCAGATCTTTGTGTGTCTGGTCTACGTATGCCACTTTCACTGTCTCGCCGACCTCGAAGTCCCCTTTGTCGGTCTTCTCCAGACCCATGATAAGGCGGAACAAAGTGGTCTTTCCGGCACCGTTGGGGCCGATAACGCCTACTATGCCGGCGGGAGGCAGTGAGAAGTTGAGGTCACTGAAGAGAAGTTTCTCGCCAAAGGCTTTCTCCACATCCTTCACCTCTATAACCTTGTTGCCCAGGCGTGGACCGTTGGGAATGAAGATTTCCAGTTTCTCCTCACGTTCTTTCTGGTCCTGGTTCAGCAGACGGTCGTAGCTGGCCAGACGGGCTTTTCCTTTTGCCTGTCTTGCCTTAGGTGCCATGCGAACCCATTCCAGCTCCCTTTCAAGAGTCTTGCGGCGCTTGCTGGCCTGTTTCTCTTCCTGGGCAAGGCGCTGGGTCTTTTGGTCAAGCCATGAGGAATAGTTGCCTTTCCAGGGTATGCCCTCGCCACGGTCAAGCTCCAGTATCCATCCTGCTACATGGTCGAGGAAATAGCGGTCGTGGGTAACGGCTATTACCGTGCCCGGATATTGTTGCAGATGTTGTTCCAGCCAGTCAATGCTTTCTGCGTCAAGGTGGTTGGTAGGCTCGTCGAGAAGAAGGATGTCAGGCTGTTGCAGAAGCAGACGGCAAAGAGCAACCCGGCGACGCTCGCCGCCGCTAAGGGTATTGATGGGTTGGTTGTCAGGCGGACAGCGCAGTGCATCCATAGCTCTCTCCAGCTTATTGTCGATGTTCCAGGCGTCTGCGGCATCAAGTTTGTCCTGAAGCTCTGCCTGTCGGTTACATAACGCCTCCATTTTGTCCGGGTCGTTGAGCACCTCTTCATCGCCGAAAGCCTCGTTGACGCGGTCGAACTCAGCAATGAGGTCGAGGATGGGCTGCACTCCTTCCTGGACCACCTCTTTTACTGTTTTCTCTGGGTCAAGCTTCGGGTCCTGTTCCAGATATCCTACGCTGTATCCTGGCGAGAACACAACATTGCCCTGATAACTCTTGTCCAGACCGGCAATGATTTTCAGAAGGGTTGACTTACCCGAACCGTTTAGACCTATGATGCCAATCTTGGCGCCATAGAAGAAGCTCAGGTAGATGTTCTTGAGTATCTGTCGCTGTGGCGGGATGACTTTGCTTCCCCCTACCATCGAGAATATAATCTTTTTGTCGTCTGCCATAGTTTCTGTCGGATTGAAAAATGCGGAATTATTTCCTTTTTGGTGCCGGCACCACTTTATATGAGCAGCTTACTCTCCCTTTGAGCAGGGAATTGAGCTTGCCGCGCACCATGGTGCGACGTACCGGCGACACCCGGTCCATGTATACCTTACCTTCCAGATGGTCGTATTCATGCTGAATTATTCGGCTGAGGAAGCCCTTGAACTCCTGTTCATGGGGCTGGAAATTCTCGTCCAGCCAACGCAGCCGCACATGCTCTATGCGCTTTACCGGCTCGCTGAGGCCGGGAAGTGAAAGACAACCCTCGTCGCGGCTTACTTCCTCCTCATCCTCTATTACCTCAAGCTCCGGATTGATCAGCACCATTTTGGAGTCGGCGCAGCCGGGATCCATTTCCGCTACCGGGCTGCCGTCAATGACGATGAGCCGGATGGAACGCCCTATCTGTGGCGCCGCTAAGCCGACACCCTCGCTGTGGTACATCGTCTCCCACATGTCGGATATCAGTTTCTGCAATTCCGGATAGTCAGCGTCGATGGGTGTCGCTGTCTTGCGTAGTACCGGATGACCATATAAGTATATCGGTAATGTCATGACTCTTCTTTTATTCCGCAAAATTAACAAATTATTTGCAAATATGGAAACCGACAGCTCACAACGTCTTCAATATGTTCAGAACATGAACAACGAATCCCAGAATCTATGACAAGACATAGGGTGGGATGTTACTTTTATCTTTATTTTGGTGAGGCAGATCATTCAAGTTTTGGGAGCTTATCTCATTTTAAACAACCTCTTAATTTTCTCGGTTTTATCTTAACTTCATTTTCGATTATTAGAAAATCTACTCCGTCATCACTGATACTGCTGGACCTTACTTTTAGAAAACCTTTCTTTCCTGCTGGCTGTATAATATCATTTACGCTCATGGTGGCATAATATTCATTTTCTTCCTGATCCAAATGAGGGAGCCATATCGAAACAGGAGGGATAATAAGGAGCCATTTTCCCTTAACATTGGTGAAAGCATTATAATTCATCCAGTTGGATGTAGGCCATTCCATAACATAGCCCCATTCATCAGTGCCGTTATGATCCAAGTCTCCCTCTGCCACAAAATGAATCCCTGTTGTGCCTTCGATGATCAAAGGTTTAACTGAATTATTCTTTGTGTAAACTCGCCATTTGTAATGTTGTCCTCCATACACATCATCTTCATATTCGCTTTTTGATAGAGAGTCTATTGGCTCGCAAATAAGAGTGTCAATACCATATCCGCTGAAATTACCTATAAGTGTGTCTCGATACTGAGTCAAAGCATCTGACTCAACAGGTTGTTGTTCATTCTCAGTCCCGAATAAACTGAGTAAAAGCATAGCTGCCAAATTAAAAATTATGTGTTTCATGGATATGATTATTTTTCTGTATTAAAACGGTTATTTTGTTGAGAAGCAACGAGAAAGAGGCTCGCCGTCGATTCTTTTATCGCTTGCAAAGTTAATAAATTCCAATCAT
>CAJMDR010000349.1 GCA_905212215.1 uncultured Porphyromonadaceae bacterium | reverse complement strand
GTGCCGCAGATGCGCCTTTATGACACACCCTCCATATATGCTATCAAACATTATTTCATATCCGTTCCAGAACCGTCTTTACCAACTGTGCCACATGGGGCTTATAGTCGGTATCGGCTTCTGTGCGACGACGTTGCGCTATTATGCAACATACCGTCATGGCTTTGTGTCCGAGCATTTTCGCCATTCCTTGCAGACAGGCGGATTCCATCTCGAAGTTGGTAATAGGGCGGCCATGATAGCGGAAGCTCTCGATTTTTTCGTTGAGGTTCGGGTCGGCGAGTGGCAGACGCACCATACGTCCTTGAGGAGCGTAGAAACCTACGGCGGCAATGGTATAGCCCTTCACCATATCATCCCTGCCGATGCGCTCTATTAACTCCTCGTCGGCGTCAACGGTATAAGGAGCAGCCCACAACGGATCCCATTCCGTATGCTCGCAGAACTCCTTCTCGAACTCCAGATCGCAGACTCTGTTGCGGTCGGCGTAGAAATTGAGAATGCCGTCAAATCCCATGCCCTTCTCCGCCATGACGAAATCGCCGATCGAAAGTTCGGGTTGGAGCGCTCCTGAAGTGCCTATGCGCACCATAGTAAGGGTGCGATGCTTATCCTTGACGGTTCGGGTGGCGAAGTCAACATTGGCCAGAGCGTCAAGTTCGGTAACCACTATTTCTATGTTGTCGGGACCTATGCCATGTGAAATGCACATCAGCTCTTTGCCTTTGTATTTGCCTGCTATGGCACGGAACTCGCGGCTCTGAACTTTATAGTCTATGGTATCGAAATGCGATGCTACCATATCCACACGACCTGGATCACCTACCAGAATGATGTTGTCGCGTAACTGCTCCGGACGCAGATGTATGTGGAATGCAGAGCCGTCATCGTTTATGATCAGCTCCGAGGCAGGGATAATGCGTTTTTCTTTCATAGTAGTCAAGGATTATTCTATTATTACAAATTTACATTGCCTTGGGTTCAAGGTCTTGGCAGTTAGAAAGAATTATCTGCTAATTTTGTACGGGATGGTATACAGATGGTATCCATTCCCAGCTCTATCACCCTTTCGTGATGCAAGGTGAATAGCGAATGTCGCAGTTCATCTTCGTTCATATTGCTGTATTTAGACAAAGCCTGCATGGTAACATGCACAGCGATGTTTTCCGCATTTGAGGGCGTGACGGTGCAAACCCACATACGGAGCATGGACATAATGCCCATATCTTTGGTGGAGGCAAGCAGTTCGTATGGTTTCTGAGCCCTCAATGACAGATAGTTGAGACAATTGAGAAGATAGATAGGCTGCGACTGCGATTGCAGAAGGGTGAGGTATTGTTCCTTGCTTACTCGCATCAGTGATACTTTCCCTTTGGCCCTTATAGTGTATGGTGTCTCTCGTTGCATACCGAACAGATTCGCGGCGCCAAGCAGATTTTTAGGACCTACTTCAAAAGTTATGCTCAAATCCCCGGTATTATTACACCATTCAACCTTTACCGTTCCTGTAATAAGATACAGCAGTGAGTCGGCGGCGTTCCCTGACTTCATGATAAGGGCGCCGTCTTCCAGATTGATGAACTCTACGTGTGTCTTTAACAGAAACGACGATACCTGCTCCCGGCTGATTCCTTGCAGCAACGGCAGTTCCATCAGTACGTCGTACATTGTGTTGGCCATAGTCTCTTTTTACAGTTTTGTGCAGCTCTTCATTAACTGACAGCTGCCTCGCCTCAAGGGATTAATACGGCACAAAATTAATAATAAATGGCAAGAAGAGCAATAATAGGTCTGTCTTCTTGACTGAGTTGATTGAATGGATTCAAATATTTTCGTTTATGAAACACCTCTATGGAACGGGGCCTAAGGAGGGGATTTGAAAAAGCAGGGCATGAAAGCTGTGTGCCTTCATGCCCTGGATTTTTGTGCTTGGCTCGAATAATTACCGTACTATGTATTTCTTGCCGCCGGCGATATAAATGCCCTTCGGCAGATTGGTGATGTCGGCAGCTTTAACTTTACGTGCTACCAGGATACCGGTGATGGTGAATACATCCATTTCCTTATCGGCGTTGACCTCAGGCAGGGTCTCCACACCGTTGTTCTTGGTGACGTTGAGCAGGGTGGATGCGCTGATGAGAGAGCCGTCGATGGTAGTGGCGGTAATGGTGCATTTGCCAACTGTAACGCCTCTTACTTCTCCTGTAATGGAATCGACTGTAGCTATTTCAGGATTGGAGCTCTTGTAACGCAGTGCGGGGTTGGAGCCGTTCGACGGAATCACAACCGGATTCAGCTGCAGTCTCTTTCTTTCCTTAACGCTTGCTGTGTCAGGCATGTAAACAGTGTTCACAGGGGTATAGAGCGGAGTGGTGGGAGTGGAGAAGACGGTGCTGCCGTCGGTGTCAAGGTGCATGACAACATACTGCTGGCGGCCACGCGGACACATTATGCGTTCCCATTGGGTCTTGCCTTCGGCTTTTGACATTGGGAAGACATAATACTTGCCTGCTGCTATGCCTTTGCCTGAGAATGAAACGTTCATACTGGAAACGATTGTGCTCCATTTGTTGAAAGTAATGAGGCCATTGGTTGCAGGTATGGTGTAAACCTTGGTAGAATCTTCGGAATTGATAAGACGGACGCCTAATTCAGCCTTGAAAGTGAATCCTCCGAGATTCATGAATCCGTTGCGCGTGGAACCCCAAAGTGAGCCGTTGGTGACACGGAACTGGGTCTGTGTGCTGGTGGAAGTGCCGGCCACGAAATTGCCGCGGCTGGAGATCTGGGTCTGGATAGTACTGCCTTCTACCGGTTTGCGCACAAAGTAAACTGCATCGCAGCCTGTGGAGAAGTCTGAGGTGTTGCCGCCGGCACCCTGGGTGCTGGGGGAGAGGGCCGACAGTTTGTAGTAGCCATCGCTGACGCCGCTCCAACCCCAGTTGATGTG
>CAJMDR010000348.1 GCA_905212215.1 uncultured Porphyromonadaceae bacterium | reverse complement strand
GATCAGCTGAAGCCGATAAAGATACTTGCCGACGTAAAGAAAGTTGAGGCAGGCGGCAACCGCTCCTTGGCAATCCGCAACAACGGCACCTTGTGGGAATGGGGCTTCAATGACAGTCAGAATGACGGCCCGACCAATTCTTTTCAGCTTGAGCCTAAACAGATCTGGCAAGAAGTATCCGATATGGCAGCAGGAAGCTTTCATGCCATGGCTATTAAAAGCGACGGCTCGCTTTGGGGCTGGGGAGCAAATGACTATGGCCAACTCGGAAACGGCACAGACCGGGGCCAAGGCGAATTTGTAAAAATAGCGGATGCAGTGAAATGTGTGGCCTGTGGGCATATCTTCACGATATTCCTCACCAGGAACGGAGATTTAATGCTGACCGGCAAAGTGAACCCTTTCGTTGAATAACAACCAGTCACAAAATAATTGAAGTCATGAAGGGAAAGGGCCGATTTTCATGGCGAACCCGAGGAAGGTCATTCAAATATGCCTTTGCGGGCCTTGGTGTGCTGATGGGAGAACATAACGCATGGATTCATTGCTGCGCGGCGGTTATTGCAGTCGCAGCGGGTTTCCTGCTCAAAATCTCATCAGGAGAATGGTACGCGATTATTATCTGTATCGGCATGGTGCTAGCGGCAGAAGCCTTCAACACCGCCATAGAAGCTGTGTGCGACCATGTTTCGGAGGAGTATGCGCCACTTATTAAAAGAGCAAAAGATGTAGCCGCAGCCGGAGTGCTTATACTCGCAATAGCGACAGTTATTATAGGAGCGATAATATTTCTCCCAAAAATTATTTGCATTTAAGCCAGCTCTATCATATAAGCGAAGAAAACTATGGAATCTATCATAAAAAGAACCGTCTGCCTGCTTACAGCAATCCTCATTGTCTGTGGCTTCGCCCGTGCCGAAGAGCCTTTGAGCGGTTCCCGCAGAACTGTGCGCACTTCCACAGATATAATCGCTGTGGCTATGCCGGCAGCTACCTTTACCACGTTACTTGCCATAGGCGACTGGGAGGGCCTGAAACAGGGAGCATTTACTGCGGCAACCGCCTTAGGCACGACCTATATACTGAAATATGCCATCCACAAACGTCGTCCCGACGGCAGCGATGACCATTCTTTTCCTTCCATGCACACGGCTACCGCCTTTGCCGACGCCGCTTTCCTGCAACGCCGTTTCGGCTGGAAGATAGGTATCCCTGCGTATGCCTTGGCATACTATGTGGGCTGGGGACGAACCTTTGCCAAGAAACATGACTGGTGGGATGTATGTGTGGGGGCAGCCATAGGTGCCGGCTCGGCTTATATTTACACCCGGCCTTTCGCAAAGAAGCATGACCTCAGCATAGCTCCCTATTCCACCGGCCGTGAGATGGGTGTTGCGGCGGCCTTCAGCTTCTGAGAAGAAGGAGGGTAAGGAATGTAAGGAGATTAAGGATTCTAAGGTAATGGACTGCTGAACAGAAGGGCTGTAATGAACGTTAAAACAACATAAAAACAATTTAACTATGAAACGAATCTTCCTCGTAGCACTGGTAATGCTCTTGCTCCCCACGGTTGCAAGCGCACAATGGAACGTGCAACCGGGCTACCGCTCATTCTACGACCTCGGCGTAGGCATCGGCACCGGTGACGAATCAAAAACAAATTTCGAAGTCTCGACTTCACAAGGCTATCAGTTAGTACCAACATATTTCTATATCGGCACGGGAGCAGCTTTTCAGGCCTTCTTCAACGCCGACGGAGCCTGCGGTTTCCCGGTATTCGTGAACCTTCGCAGACACTTCTCGCCCGGCAAAGTATCGCCGTTCGTAGATGTCAGAGTAGGCTATGCCTCAGTAACCGGCGACTACTATGACAACGGCGGCTTCTACCTTTGCCCCACTTTGGGTATACGTTTCGCCATCAACAACAATTTCGGCATCAACCTGCGTGCGGGCTATACCTGGGAAAATGCTCGTCTGGGTGGTTATGTCTGTTATTATCCCGAATCATTCGGATGCAAAGGACCCCGCAAGAACATAGGAGGCGCCAACATTCAGATTGGCATAGATTTCTGACCTGCGACAAGGCGGAACAGACTCTCTGATTTTTTTCAAAAAAAATCATAGCCACGTGAACTTATCCTGAACCTCGTTTGTAGTATACTTTGGAACGCGGATAAAAACATGGTGTTCTGTCCGTGTAGCACATCAAACAAGAAACTAAAAACAAAACGAGACAATGTTCAAGAAAGTACTCTATGCAGGCGCAATCTTCTGCGCAGTAGCAGCAATGACAGCATGTGGCAACAAGAAAGCTGAAGAGCAGACACCAGCAACCGACTCTATGGAAGTAGTAGGTGTAGAGGTAGAAGACACCGTTCAGCAGGGCGACACCACCATTACCGCTCAGGAAGAAGTAGTAGCTGCTGCTCCCGTTGAGAACGCCGAGGCACAGAAAGACGCCGCCGCTCCCGCAGCACCCGCTGACAAGGACGCCAAAGCAGAAGCTGCCACCACAGCTAAATAATCAGAAATAGCAAAGTTCTAAACCGACACTTCAGCTTTTGCTGTCGTGTCGGTTTTTTATTCCTCCATGCAGACAATAAAACAACTCTGAGAATCGTTTATTTATATAGAAAACACACACGCAACTAAATTATTCTTACATAGTCAACAGATGAACAAAAACGCACTACTTGTGATGAGCACCGCGTTGCTGACGGGTCTTGCCGCCCCGCAGATGCAGGCACAGAGCAATTACGACAACCAGTTTGTGAGTTATCCGGTATATCAGGGCGACGACCTTGAACTCACAGTAAACGACTCCGGTACCCATTTCCGTCTGTGGAGCCCGAAAGCGGAAGCCGCCGAAGTGCTGATTTATGCCGATGGGGCCAACGGAGCACCGTTGCAGACTATTGCCATGACCGCCGAACCCTCTACCGGAACCTGGAAAGCC
>CAJMDR010000347.1 GCA_905212215.1 uncultured Porphyromonadaceae bacterium | reverse complement strand
CCGGCATACCCGCCCAGGCAATAGTGGGGACACAAAGCTCCGACGCCATCTTCGCCGCAAAACTCGAAATCACCGACCGCAAGGGTAACACCATAGGCGAGCTCGGAGTGCTGCGCAACAAAGTTACGGCTCCCTTCGACATAGAAGTGCCCGTATATTACGCCTCACTGCGCTGGAAACAGATAATGCGCCTCGGCAGCGGCAAGGTGGACTTTGCCCCGCTTCCCAAGACCCAGCCTCTGCGCCGTGATCTCGCATTGCTGCTTCCCTGCAGCGTCACCTTCGCCCAGGTGGAACAGACAGTGCGCCGCGCCGAACGCAAGCTGTTGCGCTCAGTGGCACTCTTCGATGTCTACGAAGGCAAAGGCATACCCGAAGGCTACCGCAGCTATGCCATCGCCATCACCCTGCAGGACAACGAGAAGACCCTCAACGACAAGCAGATAGAAAACACCATGCGCCGCATCACCGACCAGCTCTCGAAAGAGCTCGGCGCCACATTACGCTGACAACTAATCCAACATCAAAATAAAAATACATAGTTCCCCATGGGAAGAGCATTTGAATACCGTAAAGCCCGCAAATTGAAACGTTGGGGCAACATGTCAAGAACCTTTACCCGCATAGGCAAAGAGATAACCATGGCCGCCAAGAGCGGTGGTCCCGACCCGAACATGAACCCCCGTCTGCGCGTGCTGATGCAGAACGCCAAAGCTGCCAATATGCCCAAGGACACCGTGGAAAGGGCCATCAAGAAAGCCACCGAGAAGGATGCCTCCGACTACAAGGAAATCGTATACGAGGGATATGGCCCACACGGAATAGCAATTGTGGTGGAGACCGCCACCGATAACAATCAGCGCACCGTGGCAAACGTACGCTCATACTTCAACAAACATGGCGGCTCGCTGGGCACCTCAGGCTCCCTGAGCTTCATGTTCGACCATAAGAGCGTGTTCCACCTCAAACCCAAAGAGGGCGTGGAGATGGAAGAACTCGAGCTGGAACTCATCGACTACGGCGTGGAAGAGATAGAGACCGACGAGGAAGAATGGGTGGCATACGGACCCTTCGACCAGTTCGCCGCCTTGCAGAAATACTTCGAGGAGAACGGCTTCGACCTCGTCAGCGCCGAGTTCGAGCGTATTCCTACCGATTACAAGGAAGTCACCCCCGAACAGCGTGAGAGCGTAGAGAAGCTTCTTGAGAAGTTCGAGGACGACGAAGACGTACAGAACGTCTTCCACAATATGAAAGAAGACTGATTTCCCCCTCCGGTAAAACAGTTTACTACCCTTAGAAAAAACAGTTTACCCCCTTTTTAAGGGAAACGGATTCCCCTTTCATAACCCTGAAGCCAGCCATTGCCCACCGCGATGGCTGGCTTATTTCATCACCATAATAGTTTTATTACCCCCTGCAAAGGGTCAGCGGTTCAGGGTGCGTCTGTGAATGGAAGGGAAGGTCAGAAGAAGGCGCGAGAGGATTGGGAGACCTGGGAAAAGGACTATTAAGGCTCCGAGGCGGTTGCGGAGGCGACAGGAAGGGGTGGTGAGGACGCGGAAATGCAACAGGCGCAGGATGCGGCGGCATCGGCGGTTCCAGATCTCATAGCCTGGCTTGCCGAGGGTGAGAAGGTATATGTTGAAGGCGCCCGCGAACAGGCGGTCTTCGGCCGCACGACGGAATTGAGTTGATGAGGGGGTGAGTTGATGAGTTGATGAGTGGGGATGGCGGAGGGAGAGGGCTATTTCGAGGACCTGGAGGCGGCGGGGATGGAAGGCGGAGATAAGAGAGTCTTCGCGCAAACGGTAATAGTAGAGTTCCCGGTCAGTGCCGATTATTTGTTTAAGGGTGGCCGTGAGTGTCGGAATAACGGCGAGGTCTTCGTAGATTTTTCCTTCGGGGAAGTGCATTCGGCTTCTCAGGGAGGCACGGAAGAGCTTTCCCCAGGGGGAATGATGCAGATATGGCTTTCCTGTCTGGTGAAGCATTGCCAAAGCCGCCTCATGCCCGCAGTAAGTTGAAAGCTTATGGTAGTAAGTTGAAAGCTTAGGTTCGCTTTTCTTGAAATTCCGGTGGCTGCAGAGGGCCATTTCTGCCTGCGGATATTGTGTAAGCATCCCGACAAGGCTCTCTATGGCCTGCGGATGCAGAATGTCGTCGCTGTCCACGAAGCAGAAATATTCCCCGGTAACCGCCTCCAATCCAGTGTTTCTCGCCACCGACACACCTTGTGCACCTTCTCTGGGAGTAGAGAGGAGCAGGAAACGGCTGTCGGCTGCGGCATAGCGGCGCATAATCTTTATGGAGGCATCAGTGCTCCCGTCGTCCACCACAATAATCCTCAGGTCTGTGAAGCTCTGAGCCGTCACCGAGTCGAGGCACTGTTTCAGATACCTTTCCGAGTCATGAACGGGGATTATAACGCTTACCAAGGCCATTTTCAGGGGAATTCAGGGAGGCCGAGGGCATCGTCTGCCTGCCGGGCGTCCGTAATTCCGGCTTCCTGGGCTTTCTCGAGCCAGTAAACGCCGGTTTTCTGTTCTGTGGAGAGAGGTGCCGTGAGTTCCTGCGGGAGCTCATCGAGGGCGTCGGGAAGCATCTGCAGCAGTTCGCCGAGCACGAACTGCGCCGAGGCGTTGCCACCTAAGGCGGCGCGGAGATACCAGGCCAGAGACTTGGCGTGGTCGTAAGGTATACCGTGGCCGAAAGCGTATGCCTTCGCCACCAGAGCCTGCGCTATGGGCAAATCCTTTTCGGCCGCCACGGCAATGAACCGCATCCCGGCGGCGGGTGCCGTCTTGAGATACTTGCGGCCAAGCAGCATCAGCGAGTCGGTGCAGAGTGTTTCCGGAGCCGGGAAAAGAGCGTTAATGCCCTTCGATATGTCGGCCACCGCCCTGGCGTCGCGATAACCGGCCTGCGAATAGAGTTCCAGCGCCTTGTCGTAGTGGCT
>CAJMDR010000346.1 GCA_905212215.1 uncultured Porphyromonadaceae bacterium | reverse complement strand
TGAGGTTCTGTCTCGATGCGCCAGTCTGAAAAATCAAATAATAGAACCTCCCTATTGTCGCATACGGCAATGAGAGGCATAAGGTAGTTATTTGAACAAGAACCAGACTCCATCATACCAACAACCTTTCTACCCCTAAAATCTGAAGAGATGAAAGAGGATGTGTCAAAGCTGTATGACACATCCTCTTTAAATTTTGATTATATCTTTCTTTTTGACAATTATTATCTTACATGAGAATTGACAGATTGTCAGTAAAGAGATGGGCCGGACGCAACAGATCGTTCACTTCTTTCACGGGGTTGAACGTCTCGGCAGGCACATCCACAAACACAGTGTTCCAGTCACTCATGGCACCGTTCCACAGACCCGGCAGCTCCAATGCTACCAAATCCTGACCATCACGGCTTTTCTGCGAGATGAAGCCAGTCATCCTGTCCACATATTTTGGAAGGTCGAATTTATGACCTTTGTAATCACGTATTGCGCATACCAGATCCACAGGATTGAAGTGAGTTGACTGCTCCACTATCTTGCGTTCGTGCGAGTCTGAAGTGTCTATCTGCGACAGTTCAAGAATCTGCGGGGCTATAGTCTCATCGTTGGGGTCATAGACCAGATACGGACCTCCACCAGGTTCACCTTCGTTCTTCACCATTCCGCACACCCTCAACGGACGGTTGAATTTTGAGCGCAGATATTGTGCTATCTCCTCCTTGGTCATCTCGTCGGCCTTTTCATTGGTGATGCAGAGAGTGGTATGGGCGAAATTCAGCATCTCGTCAAGCGTTTCTTTATCGGGAGTGCCTTTGTCGAGCCGTTTCAAATAACTGTCAAGTTTGCTCTTGACTCCTACACAGATGCCTCCAAGCACCATTTTATAGTGGTTGGTCTGTTTGCGGCGCGAGTCTGGGAGCACATTGTCTATGTTCTTAATGAAGACGATGTCGCCGTCGAGATCATTGAGATTCTCTATCAGAGCGCCATGGCCACCGGGACGGAAGAAGAGTTGACCCTTCACACGGAACGGAGTACCGTCAGGATTGGCTGCAATAGTGTCTGTAGATGGTTTCTGCACGCTGAAAGTGATTTCAAATTTCACTCCGTAGCGACGTTCTATAAGATACTGTACCTCGCGCACCTTTGCAGACATGAGAGCCAGGTGCTCCGGACTTACGGTGAAATGAATGTACACCGTACCGTTTTTGTTGACGCCATACTGTGCGCCTTCGCCCATGTGTTCCTCAAGTGCGGTGCGCGTAGAACCGATAATTTTGTGGAACATGAGCAGAGCCTTCGGCAATCTGCCATAATTCAGGCCGCCTGGTTTAAGCAGAGCTTTTACTATGTCGCGATAGCGGCCTTCGCGCCGCAGTTCGTCTACATTGCGCTGATAGAAAGTCATGCACGCAAGATTCAGGCGGCGGAAGAAAGCGAACTTCTCCAGATCAGTGAAGAAATGTCGCAAAGAAGGAGTCTTGATATGTTCGGAATTACCGGCGGCAAAGGCCGACAGTTCTTTAAACATACGCGAAGCGGCTCCGCTTGCGGGAACCATTTTCATTACTTTGTGCCCTTCGGCCACATATTCCGACCAAAGGTCTACGGCTTTCTTTTCTGCCGAGCTATTGAGAATAAAAATGCCGTTGCCGGGCGTGGCAGGCTTCACAATCTCGAGCAGAGGGAAGCCATTCTGAATCATTTCAAGCTCCTCGGCTACCTGTTCCGGAGTCTTGCCATGCTCTTTGATGGCTTTCAAGTCGTCTTTATCGAATTCCATAGAACGATAATTAAGAGCGTTAGAGGTCTGGTTGAAAGGCGGCCGTCAACCGATTGAACTGCGGGGCCTTTCGGTTTTATGGCGCTAAATTAACACTTCTTGCTTACATATACAACACTTTTACAATTTTTTTTGTTCCAAAGGGGTCATAATTCAAGGCTGATTCCGAGGACAAATCGTCAACGTCTATACTTCGCGGACCTGCTTGACTCCTTTCACTCCCTCAATCTTACGCATCAGCCGGGTTATGTTCTCGCGGTTCTGCGAACGGATTCCGAGGAAACCGGTAAAGAGTCCGTCGGCGGAATTTATCTGAATGCTATGCAGCGACACCCCTTTCTCCTTGTCAATGAGGGAGGTTATATTGGTCACTATTCCTATGTCATCGCGGCCAATGATGCGAAGGGTCACCGTCATGTTAGCCAATACAGATCCGGCCCATCGGCAACCTATGATGCGATAAGGATAACGCGCACGAATATGATAAGCGTTGGGACAGTCGTCGCGGTGAACCTTGATTATTCCCTCCGAGGAGATAAATCCGAAAACGGCGTCTCCAGGCTGAGGGGAGCAACAACGTGCCAGTTCATGGCGCATACCCTTGACCGTTCCGCTGCCTATCACCAGACATTCCCCGTTCTGTTCGATGTCTGAACCATTTCGTTGCAGCCGGAAAGTGTCGGCGCTTTCCTGAGGCTGTCGTTCTTCGGGTTCTGTCTCCGGTTCCGGTTTCAGTAAATCCAGGAATTTGGGAAGGTCAACAACACCTTCAGCCACATCAACAAGAAAGTCTGTGGCATATTTATATCCCTGTCGGCTTATGAGTTTTGCCAGCTCTGCTTCATCCACACTCAGTTTGCGGTTACGCATACGCCGTTCCAGCAGCTCGCGGCCTAAATCAGCCCTCAGCCGTCTTGTCTCATCAAGACTCTGTCTGATTTTATTCCGGGCCTTCGATGTCTGTACCAACTGCAGCCAATCGGCCTTCGGCACCTGAGTGGACGAGGTAAGAATTTTTACTGTATCGCCGCTCTTGAGCTTGTATGAAATTTTTTCATATCGTCCGTTGACATTTCCTCCTGAGCAACGGCAACCCACAGCGGTATGAATAGCGAAAGCGAAGTCCAGCAGCGTACTGCCCGGCGGCAGACGTAAAAGGTCACCGCCGGGAGTGAAGGCATATA
>CAJMDR010000345.1 GCA_905212215.1 uncultured Porphyromonadaceae bacterium | reverse complement strand
TCATCGGCCTCGCCCTCATCACACTGATTTTAGGAAGGGTGTACTGCTCGGTAATCTGCCCCTTGGGAGTGATGCAGGACATCATCTCATGGTTCCATTCGCGCAGTAAGAAAGGGCGTTACCGCTTCTCCTGGTCCCCGGCGAAGAACTGGTGGCGATACACCGTTTTCGTGCTGTTCGTGCTTGCCATAATCCTCGGCATAGGGTCGTTCGTGGCTCTCCTGGCACCCTACAGCTCCTACGGACGCATCGTGGGTTCGCTGCTTCAGCCGGTTTATATCTGGATAAACAATCTGCTGGCCGACGTGGCGGCACGTATGGACTCATACGCCTTCTACCACCACGATGTATGGCTTAAGTCACTGCCTGTGCTGCTTGTGGCGGCTATTACCTTCGTCACCCTCTTCGTATTGGCATGGCGCGGCGGCAGAACTTACTGCAACACCATCTGCCCGGTAGGCACGCTGTTGGGCTTCCTGAGCCGTTTCTCGCTGCTCACCATAAAGATTGACAAGGAGAAATGCAATGCCTGCGGACTCTGCTCGCGCCGATGCAAGGCCTCGTGCATCAACGGCAAGGAACACAGCGTGGATTCGTCGCGATGCGTGGCCTGCATGGACTGCATCGACATCTGCGCCCACGGTGCCATCAGCTTCGGCCTTCGTGCCCCGAAAATGAAAAAGGTAGGTGAGGAGACGGCATCCGGCAAAGAAAAGGAGACGGCAAAGGCTTCCGGCAAGAAGCAGGAAGTAGACAGCTCCCGCCGCACCTTGCTTGTCACCGGAGCATTCCTTGGCGCCACCGCGGTCATCAACGCGCAGAAGAAGAAAATCGACGGCGGCCTGGCGGTGATAGAAGAGAAGAAGATACCTAAGCGACAGACACGCATCGTGCCTCCGGGTGCGGTGAGCCTTGACCATCTCGCCTCACATTGCACAGGCTGCCAGCTCTGCGTCAATGCCTGCCCCAACGGCGTGCTGCGACCCTCGAACGGCCTGGTAACGCTGATGCAGCCGGAATCGAGCTATGAACGCGGTTATTGCCGCCCGGAATGTACACGCTGTTCCGACGTATGTCCTTCGGGCGCTATTCTCCCCATCGGCAAAGCTGAAAAATCCTCCACACAGATAGGCCACGCGGTATGGATAAAAGCCAACTGCGTAGCCGTTACCGACAACGTGTCGTGCGGCAATTGTGCGCGCCATTGTCCTTCGGGCGCCATACAGATGGTACCGCTCGACGAGAACGACACCTCTTCGCCCATGGTGCCGGCGGTGAACGAGGAACGCTGCATCGGCTGCGGCGCATGCGAGAACCTGTGTCCGGCAACACCCTTCAGCGCCATCTACGTGGAAGGGCATGAACGCCACCGCACCATCTGAGCCATCCAAACAAACCATTACATGACGACAGAGATGAAAAGCAACATATCGCGGCGCGACTTTCTCAAGCGCCTTGGCATAGGCACCGCCGCCGTGGGCGCGGCGACAGTGGCAGGCTGCTCCAGCAAGAACCCCGTTACGGGCGACTCGCTGACGGCACAGGGTCCTATCCCCACCGATAAGATGACTTACCGCGTCAATCCCAAGAACAAGGACAAGGTGTCGATTCTCGGCTATGGCTGCATGCGGTGGCCCTCTACCGACGGTGAAGCCATCAAGAAGAAAGAACCGGGTCAGGAAAAGGACACCATAGACCAGGAGGCGGTGAACCGCATGGTGGACTTCGCCATAGAGCATGGCGTGAACTACTTCGACACATCGCCGGCCTATTGCCAGGGACAGTCGGAGCACGTAACGGGCATAGCGCTCAGCCGCCATCCCCGATCAAAATACTTCATCGCCACAAAGCTGTCGAACTTCGACCCCTCCACCTGGAGCGCCGAGGCCTCGAAGGAGATGTACCACAACTCCATGCGCGAGCTGAAGACGGACTATATAGACTACTACCTGCTGCATGCCGTGGGCATGGGCGGCGGCATGGAGGAATACAAGAGCCGCTACGAAGACAACGGAATGCTCGATTTCCTGGTAAAGGAACGCGAGGCAGGAAGAATACGCAACCTCGGATTCTCGTATCATGGCGACATAGCGGTGTTCGACTATCTGCTCTCGCAGCACGACAAGTATAAGTGGGACTTCGTGCAGATACAGCTCAACTACCTCGACTGGAAACATGCCAAGGAAATCAACGAGCGCAACACCAACGCGGAATACCTCTACAACGAGCTCAACAAACGGGGCATCCCGGCAGTGATAATGGAACCTCTTTTAGGGGGGCGCCTCGCCAAGGTTCCCGACCATGTCGCGGCACGCCTCAAACAGCGTGAGCCGGAACGCAGCATAGCATCCTGGGCCTTCCGTTACGCCGGAACCATGCCCGATGTGCTCACCGTGCTCAGCGGAATGACGTTCATGGAGCATCTGCAGGACAATCTGCGCTCCTTCTGCCCGCTGAAACCACTCACAAAGGAAGAACTTACGTTCCTGTATCAGACCGCCGACATCATGGCGCAATACCAGACCATTCCATGCAACGAGTGCCAGTATTGCATGCCGTGTCCATACGGACTGAACATACCCGCCATCTTCGCCCATTACAACAAATGCATCAACGAAGGCAACGTGGTTTCCGGCAGCAAGGACCCGAAGTACGCGGAGGCACGCCGCGCCTTCTTAGTGGGCTATGACCGCTCCGTGCCGAAGCTGCGTCAGGCCGATCACTGCATAGGCTGCGGACAATGCTCGCCCCACTGTCCCCAGACCATCGACATCCCCCTGCAGATGCAGGCCATAAACGAATATACCGAGAAGCTGAAGCAGGAAACCCTGTAATAACGAGGGTGTGTCATAAAGGCGCATCTGCGGCACCGCAGGAACCTCTCGGAGTCGGTCACATACTTCAGTATGCTCACTCCTCCTCGGAACCCTGTGGCACCACATCTGCATCCTTTCTGACAGCACCCTCAGAAG
>CAJMDR010000344.1 GCA_905212215.1 uncultured Porphyromonadaceae bacterium | reverse complement strand
TCTCCATGCGCTTGTTTATTTCCTTGGCGTAACGGTTGGCATTGACACGGTAGTAAGCACGGGCAATTGCCACCTCTACCGAAGAGCTTTCCTTTCCGGCGTTCTTCTCGGCTAATTTGAACTGCTGTTCGGCTTCCTTGCTGTTGTTCTTCAACAGATTGATGAGACCTTCGCCTACATAGTTGTAAGGATATTTGGGGTTGGCGGCTATGCCCTGCTGGAAATATTTCTCTGCCACGGCCATATCCGGCTGCTCCACCTGCATCTCTATCATGCCGAGATAATAGTAGGAAGCGGCTTTATCGGTGCCGGGACGGTCAAGGTTGCGTTCCAGCAGCACTTTGGCGTTGTTGAAACGCTGTGCCTTGTAGAATTCCACGCCATCCTTGTAACCCTGAGCTGATACACCCAGAGTTGCCATGGCGGCAAGCACTAATGCGGTTACGTATTTCAGTTTCATTGCTGTTGTTATTGTTTTTCCTTGCTGTGTGGCCGGGCAGACCCGACTTTCATGATTATAACGCCCACACTCGTTTATTTAGTGCGGCGCTCACTCCTTTCATCGGTGCAAATTTAACAATTCTCCACGATATACACAAACCCCGCTTTACTGTCTGTGACTGTTTACTACGGGGGTATTGTTGCGTTACTGTATCTGCACCACCCGAGGCTGTACATTATAAGGCATGATGCCTGTAAGTGCTATGATCTTCTGTCCCACAGCTCCGGTGAGGAAGGCATAGAAACTATGGGCAAGAGTGGAGTTGGAGGCGGTGGAGATGGCATAGACTTTGCGGAACAATGGATATTGACCGCTGTTGATATATGCCTGATACGGCAGATAACCTACCGGATCCTCGTTGTCGCGAACCTTGAGCACCTTTATGGCATCGGTGAAACGGACATCGATGGTGTCGTTGTAATTCTCCAGATCCTTCAGTTTCTTGTCGACCGGCATTTTGGTGGACTCCAAGTTCTCGCCAAGCCAGCTAACGGAAATAATGCCCAACACATTCTTGTCGCGCTTCACCACCTCGAACACATCCTCGTTATCTTTCTGCGCGAAGGTATTCGGGTTCTGCGAAAGGGTCATGCCTTTGGGCAGGAACTTTTCGCGCATATAGTTCACCGTGGAGCTGCCTTCATTATCGAAGACAATCTTAATCTTCGAGGTATCGTTCACGGCAAGCTGTCGCCAGGTGGTAATCTTGCCCATGAGTATGTCTCGAATCTCATTGAGAGTGAGCAACCCTACAGGATTATCCTTGTTGACGATAAGAGCCACGGCATCGACGGCTATGCACTTTTGCCTTACGACCCTTTTCTGTTCTTTCTTTATATTCTCACGTTCCGCCTCATTGAGTTCGCGGGTGACAATTATGAGATTGCATTTGCCGGCCTTGAGCGAGTCGATGCATTCGTTCTCGCTCATATAGCTGGGGAGAATGAACGCCTTGGGATACTGGTACTCGAAGACCTCTATCTCCTGTTTCAGGATTTTGCGGAAGCCATCGTCACAGGCTATGTATTCCGCGCCTTCGGTGTATTCTCCTTTCTTTATGGGCGCACAGCCAACGGCCATGGCCGTCAGGCCGATAGCCGCCGTAACGCCCAATGCCGAGAGTATACTGCTTATTTTCATTGCTGTCGTGTTTTTCTGATGACAGGTAAGCGTTGTCCATGCATCGCTTACTTGAAGGAGAGAGGTTTCATTGCTGTGTTTGGGCTAAGACTCAGGGTTTCCCTTTCCAAAGCCGATAGCCACGCCATATTCCGTATACTACCAACAGAGCGCCGATGACAATGCTTACTGTAGGTGTGAAAATCTCGAATGTCTTGCTGGCGAGTATCAGCAACAGACCAATACCTAAATAAAATATCACCATGAAGATGCCGAACCAGAGACGCATAGGCGCCGGAGTCTTGCTTTCGTGGTTGTTGTAATGATGGCGGTTGTTTTCCATGACTGCGTGTATTTAGTGTTATTTATAAATTAACAACCCAGCGAGCCTCCGGGTTCGCTGTTTCCGTTTTTGTTTCATGACCGGAAAAGTCGTCAAGGAATCCTCTACCTCCCTTAAACTCCTCAAAGCCCTTAATTTCCTTAAACTCCATAATTGCCCTCCTGTTTCAAGAACAAAAGCATGCATTGCCGCCATTGGCAATACATGCTTTTATTTCTGTCAGAGCCGGAATCAAGCCTCTTCAGCGGGTTTCTCAGCCTCTGCCTCGGCGTTCTCAGCCTCGAGGGCAGCCTTGGCGGCAGCTTCCTCGGCAGCTAATTTGTCAGCCTTCTTCTTGGCGATGGCGGCCTCGCGGGTCTTGTTCACGTCTTCCTCGTGTTTCATGCGCTCCTGAGCTGTCTCCTGAGCCTTGGCATCTTTCTTAGCCTTGGCGTTGGCGGCTGCTTTCTCGCGGTCTGCTTTCCAGGCGTTGAAACGGCGCTGTGCCTCTTCCTCGCTGAAAGCGCCTTTGCGTACGCCTCCACGGAGATGCCACATCAGCATCACACCCTCGCGAGAAAGTATGCTGCGAGCGGTATCAGTGGGCTGTGCACCCTGCTCTATCCAATACAAAGCGCGGTCGAAGTCCAGACTTATTGTAGCAGGATTAGTGTTCGGATTATATGAACCTATCCTTTCAATAAATCTGCCATCTCGTGGCGCCCTGCTATCGGCGATTACAATCGGGTAGAACGCATAACCTTTGCGGCCATGCAGTTGCAGTCTGATCTTCGTTGCCATAACTTACGGTCTGTTTTTGAATTGGTTTTTACGGTTGTTTCTTAGTCGCGAAAGCACCTTCCCGGACCTGAAATTCACCCGGATGTGCTTTTGCGACTGCAAAGTTACTGCTTTTTTCGGAATTTTCGCTATCTTCGCGGAAAATTTTTTCATCATAAATGTCAAATCCCTCTTTACTTGAGCGTCTGGCGCTCTTTGACGACCGTTTCCGCGAGGTGTCGACGCTCA
>CAJMDR010000343.1 GCA_905212215.1 uncultured Porphyromonadaceae bacterium | reverse complement strand
CCTGCCGTATATTTCACTCCCGCAGCATCAGCTGCCGGATCGGGACGGTCCAGAGCAAGATAGAAGTGGAAGTTGGGAAAATCACGCTCAAGCTGGAGGAAATCTTCCAGATAGAAGACCTCGTTCAGTGCCCTTGCGCCGTAGAAATAGCTCATCTTGCGGTCGCGGGTCTGTAGGGTCTTGGTCAGGTGCATTATCTGACTGCGTAACGGAGCCATTCCTGCACCACCTCCTACCCATATCATCTCGGCTTTGCTGTCGAAGATAGGATGGAAATCGCCGTAAGGGCCGCTCATCAGCACCTTGTCACCCGGTTTGAGGGTGAAAATATATGAAGATGCTATGCCAGGTGAAACATTCTGGAACCCTACCTGCGGTTTCGACTTGAAGGGTGGAGTGGCTATTCGCACAGTAAGCATTATGCGGTCTCCCTCTGCTGGATAGTTAGCCATGGAATAAGCTCTGACCGTAGGCTCTGTGTTACGGCATTTCAACCCGAAAAGACCGAATTTCTCCCATGCAGGAAGATACTCTTCGCCTATCAGAGACTTATCTATATCCTTGTCGTAGTCCATGGAATATTCCGGAATACGAATCTGGGCGTATGAGCCGGGAACGAAATTCATATGCTCACCTTCGGGCAACTTAACTATGAATTCCTTGATGAAGGTGGCAACATTCCGGTTGCTGATAACCTCGCATTCCCATTCCTTGACCTCCAGTGCAGCCGGGTCAACAGCTAACTTGAGGTCCTGTTTCACTTTTACCTGACAGCCGAGGCGCCAGTGGTCTTTTATCTGTTTGCGCGAGAAATGCACAGCCTCTGTGGGAAGCATGTCACCACCGCCTTCAAGCACCTGAATCTTGCATTGTCCGCAGGAACCTTTGCCGCCACAGGCAGATGACAGATGCACACCGCCCTCGCCGAGAGTGGCAAGCAATGAACCTCCCGCTGCCACATCAAGTACTTTGGCGCCATCGTTAATGTCTATCTTTACCTGCCCGCTGGCCACAAGGAACCGTTTGGCTACCAGCAACACTGCCGTAAGCACTATCACGATGCAGGTAAATATCAGAGCCGCCGCCCATATGGACGCCCAGCTTATTTCGAGTAATAACATAGCAGCCTTAAAGTTTAATACCTAAGAACGACATGAAGGCAATGCCCATGAGTCCTGTGATGATGAACGAAATACCGACTCCGCGCAACGGCGCCGGAATATGCTTCACCGAGAGCCGTTCGCGAATTGCCGCCAGGGCGGTTATCGCCAGCAGCCATCCTATGCCTGACCCGGCGCCATAAACGGTAGCGGTCCAGGCATTGCTGAACTCTCTTTGCTGCATGAACAGTACAGCGCCGAGGATTGCACAGTTCACTGCAATCAACGGCAGAAATATGCCAAGAGAGTTATACAGCGACGGCGAATATTTTTCTATTACCATTTCAAGAATCTGCACCAAGGCAGCGATCACCGCTATGAACATTATCAGTCCTAAAAAGCTCATGTCGGTGGCCGCATATTCCTCACCTAACCAGCTCAGTGCGCCGGGAATCAAAAGATACTGGTTTATGCACCATGTAACGGGAAGTGCTATTATAAGCACGAAACTCACCGCCACGCCGAGGCCGAAGGCGGTTTTGACATTCTTGCTCACCGCCAGGAACGAACACATTCCAAGGAAGTAAGCAAATACCATGTTGTCGACAAATATCGACCGGATGAACAGATTTAGATTCTCCATCTCAGCTTATGTTTATTTGTCCTGAAGTTCTTTGTTGCGGCTGCGGTGCACCCATATGATGCATGCCGCGGTGATGAGTGCCATGGGTGGCAGTATCATCAGTCCGTTGTTGAAATACCCTGCATCGTACCATGACTGCGGTATCACCTGGAATCCGAACAGTGTGCCCGAGCCGAGAAGTTCGCGGAAGAAGGCTATCACTAACAGTATCCATGCATAACCTATACCGTTGCCAATACCGTCAAGGAAAGCAGCCCAGGGACGGTGTGTCAGAGCAAAAGCCTCCAGACGTCCCATGATTATACAGTTGGTGATGATGAGTCCTATGAATACCGACAATTGGACGCTTACTTCATAGGCATATGCCTTCAGTACCTGGTCCACAATCACCACCAAAGCCGCAACGACTACCAACTGAACTATGATGCGGATGGATGTCGGGATAGTGGAACGCATGAACGATATTATGACATTGGCGAAAGCCAATACTGCCGTCACGGAAATACCCATGACGAATGCAGGCTCCATCTTTGCCGTCACAGCCAATGCCGAGCAGATACCGAGTATCTGCACTATTACCGGATTATCTTTCGACAGCGGGTTGAGGAATGCCTGCCGTACTTCTTTGCTTAAACTTGCCATGGATTACTTCTTTTGCAGATTGGTAAAAAAGGCATCATAGGGACTCAACGAATTGTCGAGCATCTTCTGAACTCCCTGTGAAGTGATTGTGCCACCGCTTATGGCATGGACAAAACCTCCGGAGGCCGGTTCTTTTCCCGATTTCACCACTTTGACAGGTTCGAAATGTCCGTCATTATACAGTGGCTGACCTTTGAACTGGTCGCTGAAGGCCGGCTTTTCTATCTCTGCTCCCAAACCGGGAGTCTCGCCCTGATGTGCGAAATAGGCGCCATAGATGGTCTTGCCGTCGGCATTCATCGCCACATAGCCCCATATCGGACCCCAGAGTCCCGCTCCATAAGCAGGAATGATATATTTAGTGCCTTGCTCGGTGTTGCACTCAAAAACAGGCAACAGACGTTTGTCGGCCGGTTTCCTGACCTCGTTGGCTACATTGACATCGAAAGCATCGGTAGCCCCTTTCACTTCCAGACCTTGGAAATTTATAACCATTGTGGAAGTGATGTGTTTTTCATACAGTTCGGCCATGCTTTCCCCTTCTTCCGGTGTGATGAGGGCCGCCTCAAGAATCTGACGTTTTTTGTCATTGGC
>CAJMDR010000342.1 GCA_905212215.1 uncultured Porphyromonadaceae bacterium | reverse complement strand
AGGCAAAAGAATAGCCCTGCTCCGCACGTTTATTATTCCGAGCAAGCAACGCTTCCTATGTTGATATGACTGCATAATAACTGGAGCAAAGTATCCGCGCCGGTGAAAACGAATGACAGCATATTCGCACTGAAAACTCATTGTAAATTACTAACTTTGCGTATCAAATTGTAAATAAATGGAAATAAATATGCTATCAATACGGCCTGAAAAGACAGTAGATTTTGAAACAATCCGCAATCTTGTCGCAGAATCATTTTCATCTGCTGAACACACCGACGGTGATGAGCATAATTTGGTAGATCGAATCCGAGAGACTAATGATTATATCCCTGAGCTGTCACTTGTAGCAGAACGTGACGGCCATATTGTGGGCTATATTATGATGTCGAGGATATACGTTGATAATAAGGTGTCTCTTGCACTGGCTCCCTTGGCGGTATTACCTGAATTGCAAGGACAGAGCATAGGAAGTCAATTGGTAAAAGAAGCTCATAAGTTAGCATCTGCACTGGGCTATGGATATTCCATAGTATTAGGCGATCCAAAATTTTATTCGCGTTTTGGGTATGTTACAGCCTGTTCATACGGGATAAAGGCTCCATTTGATGTCCCTAATGAATATTATATGGTTTGTAAATTCAGTGATGACGCTTATGTCCCATCCGGAATTGTAGAGTATTCAAAAGCATTCGGCTTATAATAAAATGGCACTGTCCGGTCCTGGAAAGACGAGTCTGTGATATGCCGACAACGCTGGAAGGCGGCACATCACTGTCTCGGCTCGTGGACTGCTGCTAACGGAGAGTGGCGCAACGGCTCAAATAACGAATGACGGAGGCGGCGTAAGAACACGGAGTGGCAGATAGACTTGGCAGGTACAGCGTAGCAACCCGCTCAGGCTATCAGACACTCGGTGTTTAGCCGACTCTTCAATTCTGGCGATGCGGTCAGCGGTAGTGCCGGACTCGCTCCAAACGCCACTGACGGCATTGCCTCACCCCGGCAATGCCTCGCTTGCGACTGCCAAAGTCGAGCCGTTGCGCCTCTCGTAGTTCCGAATCGAATAATTCAGTCATATTTGTAAGCATCTGATTTTTCGTAGTCTGTATGTCAGGAAATTTTCGTAAATTTGCATTTATAAGTGCAATAGATATGGATACGCCTTCTTCTTTCAGCCTTGAAATGCTGGCAACATATAAAGAAAACTCCCTGCTTGAAGTCAAGTCGGCCCGGGGAGGTCTGCCTAATTCCTTATGGGAGTCTTATTCCGCTTTCGCCAATAGCGAGGGCGGAGTGATTGTGTTGGGTGTAAAGGAAAACAGTAAGGATGGTTCGCTATATGTCGAGGGTCTTGATGATGTGCATAAGCTGCTCAAGGATTTCTGGAACATGGTGAACAACCGACAGAAAGTCAGCTGCAATATCCTCACTGACAGCATGGCGATTCCTGACAGGATTGAAGGAAAAGATGTGATTGTAATCCGTGTGCCGCGAGCCGAGCGCACTTCGCGCCCGGTATATGTCGGCTCTGACCCGCGAACAGGAACCTATCGCCGCAACTTCGAGGGAGATTATCATTGCTCGATTGATGAGGTGTCGCTGATGATTCGCGATTCTGCATTGGTGACGGATGACAATAAACTGCTGACCGACCTTGACGTGTCGGTATTTTGTCCGGATACGGTAAAGTCATATCGTAATATATTTCAACTCATTCGCCAAAACCATCTGTGGAATAAAGAGGATGACGCAATGTTTTTGCGTCGTATCGGTGCGGTGCGCGAGGATAAGGATACAGGCAAGTTTCATCCTACTGTGGCAGGACTTCTTATGTTTGGCTACGAATATGAGATAACCGCTGTATTCCCAAATTATTTCCTCGACTATCAGGAAAACCGCACCAACGGCATCTATGCCCGCTGGACTGACCGCATTACGTCGCAGTCGGGAGATTGGAGCGGCAACGTGTTTGACTTCCTTTTGAGAGTGATTCCCAAGTTGCAGGCTGATTTGAAAGTGCCCTTCATGTTCAAAGGCAATCAACTGAATGAGGACACCCCATTGCACAAGACGGTGCGCGAGGCTACAGTAAATATGCTTGCAAACGCTGATTTCTATGGTCGTCGCGGTGTGATCGTACAGAAAGGAGCCGACGGTTTCAGATTTGCCAACCCCGGCAGTATGCGTGTGTCGCTTGCCGAAGCGATACAGGACAGCGCATCAGATCCACGAAACGGTGTAATGATGAAAATGCTTGCGATAGTAAAATATGGCGAGCGTGCCGGCAGCGGTCTTCAAGGCATTTTCAAGACATGGCAGAGCGTATATCACAGTGCACCCAAACTGGAAGTGACAACCTCCGGGGCGTTGACCGCACAACTCTTACCCTCGGTTTTGAAGGACACCAGCCCGATATAGAGGCGATGAAACTTCTCTATGACAATCCTGATGAGCTTATTGAGGTAAGTGATACACCGAAAAGTAAGGGAGAAAGTAAGGATGTCCCTCAAAATGTCCCTCAAAATGGAGAGAGTGTCCTTCAGAATGTCCCTCAAAACAACATAAACGTCCTTCAAAACGAAGAGGATGTCCCTCAAAACGAAAGTTTCGATATTAAAAAGGAGATAGTTAAATTGATCAATGAAGATTTACAAATCACTCGCGAGCATATTGCAAAGGAGTTAAACATTTCTTCAAAGACCGTAGGACGCTATCTTTCAAAACTCGGGATTTCGTGGGAAGGACATCCTAAAACCGGGCATTGGAAACTCCCCTAAAAGGAATAACTGTTATCGTTTGATAAGTATTTTTAACTCTGGAAGTGTTGGATAATCGCTGAAAAATCAGTAATTTTGCTCTCAGTCATGTCCCACATGGCGTAAGAACATTGAAATCTGTAGGAGTAGAGAAAGGGAACGTGCCCTGAACGCTCTCGGATTAAATGTCTGATGGATACGATCTTAGAGGTTGTTTAAAAACGATTGTTAACTG
>CAJMDR010000341.1 GCA_905212215.1 uncultured Porphyromonadaceae bacterium | reverse complement strand
GATTACCCTCCGCAAACTCACTTCAGTTAACAATCGTTTTTAAACAACCTCTAAACTCAATGTCAGGCATAAAAAATCCGGTTGCTTCCGCTCGGACACAGGCGCAGATGCCTTACATGCCCTGCATTCAATCGCCGACACAACCTGGGAAAACGGGCTATCACCTCTTGATGCTATATTAGATTCGTCTAATCTGGCGGTAGGAATCATTGCAATTATATATTCGCTGAATAGTAACCCTAACAGCTTCGAATGAAAATAAAATCTTAAATTTGTAGACGTATATGTGGGCGATAGTTGACTGCGATAATTTCTTCTGTAGCTGCGAACGGGTCTTCCGGCCTGATTTACGGCACAAACCGCTTGTGGCGCTCAGCAACAACGACGGATGCGTGGTGGCACGCTCTAAGGAGTCGAAGGCCATGGGTGTACAGATGGGTACGCCCTGGTATCAGGCGCAGGATCTGTTCCGCGGACGTGGATTGGTGGCATTCTCCAATAACTATGTCCTTTATGCCGATTTGTCGAGTCGGGTCATGGCTGTTTTGCGTCAGGAGGCACCGGAAGTGCTGCAGTATTCCATTGATGAGTCCTTTTTGAACCTCAACGGCTTTATGCCGGAACAAGGGTTGAAGAAATGGGGCGAGGAACTGGCGCAAAAGGTGCAGAAGTGGACGGGGATTCCGGTGAGTATAGGAATGGCGCCCACAAAGACCTTGGCAAAGGTGGCGGTACGGTATGCCAAGAAATATGCAGGCTATAACAAATGTTGTATCATCGGTGACGAGAGACAGCGCCTAATTGCTTTGCAGGGACTGGAAATTGAGGATGTGTGGGGCATAGGGCGCCGCATGACCCGCTGGATGAAAGGTCAGGGAAAAGTCTCCGCCGCCGATTTCGCTGCGATGCCACGCGAACTCATACGTAGCCGATGCGGTATTGTGGGGGAGCGTTCATGGCAGGAACTGAACGGTAATGACATGAATACGGAACTTGATACTCTCGAGGCTCCCCGCAAAAGTTTCATGACAGGACGCAGCTTTCCGAAAATGCTCACTGATTTTGACGATGTGCGTACTCATGTGGCAAACTACGCAGCACGATGTGCTGCCAAGCTGAGGAGGCAGAACTCTGTCTGCAGCCTGCTGACGGTGTTCGTGGACTCGAACTATTTCCGAGAGGATCTGGAACAGTATCATTCGCAGGCTTCCTGGTATTTCCCGACATCTACGAATGACAGTGGAGAGATAGTGTCGTCGGCGGTGGAGTGCCTAAAGGCCTGTTCCCGGCGTGGAATATACTATAAACGGGCCTCCGCCATGGTGAGCGGGCTCAGCACCGCTTCTGCCATACAGCCTGATTTGTTCAGCTTCAATCCTGAACAGGCGGAACGGTTGTGCACCTTAGGCATGGTGCTTGATGACATCAACCGCACTCAGGGCGCCGATACCGTTGTGTTGGCGTCGCAGCAATATGCGTTGAGGGAAAAAGACGGCAAGAGCATAAAGTATGTAAACGCCATAAGAGAGCATATAAATCGCCGGACTATTCTACGCGGCCTGATTCATTCAAAGTGAAGTGAAGTCGTGGTGGTAAGGAGATTAAGGATGTTAAGGTGTTTAAGGCAGGGAGGGCTGACCGGAGCTTCCGCCGAGCGGAAGCCGACGACCCAGGCGACAATGATACATATGTGTTCAAACAAAAGAGCAGTAAATGCTATGGGGAGGCACTTACCGCTCTTATTTTTTAAGTTTGGTGAGGCCAAACGGCTTACTTGAGGCTCTTCAGTTCTGTGTTGGAAAACATGAATAGAATTGGATCCACTTTGCTGTTGTTTTTCAAACGATAGAGCATTTTCCAGTTATATCCTGAGTCTATGAGGAGTTTAAGCACAGTCCCGAAGTTCTTGATGTTGTTGCGTTGTATGTCGCGCATATAGCTTTTCGCCTCTCGCATGCCTTCGAAGGTGTTGGCGTCCACATCCACTTCATACACAAAGACGAGGCTCGGATGGCCAGTATAGCTCTGGTCGTCGATATAGGCGTCTACCCATTCTGTGATTTCGTCGGCCTTGATTGGCAGCGCTTTTTTCAGAGAAGCGATCTGTTGCTCCCACATATCTTCGGAAGATGTGGAACTCTCTGCTTTTCTGGCAATTGCAGCGGCATAGAATTCCGAGGTGACCTGCTTGCCGTTGGTGCATTTGTAAATGATGCGGAACTTCGGGTTTATGGTGTTGAAGGCCTGCATCATCAGCTTTGTGGCTTCGTTGTCCTGAGTCCCAAGCAATGCGGCCATGGATGTAGCCACATTGTTCGCAAGTTCCTGTTTGCTCTGTACTTCGAGGGTCTTGAACACCTCAGGCGACATGAGGTATTTCATCTCCATGAGGTTGGCGTCCTCATCATAGGTCCATGACTCCCATGTTATGCCTTCGGCTAACTTCATGGGCTGCATGCTCTTCATGGAATTTACCATGAGCCTCATTGCTCCGATCATTTCGGATCTGGTATAGGCAGAAGCCGGGAGCGCGGACAATAATACAAGCAGAAGAATGAATTGGAATTTTACTGTTTTTTTCATGGAGCGCATTATTTAGACATGGCTTTGATCTGTTCGGGAGTTATGTCGTAGACAATAGCTTCCGACTGGTTTCCACCCTTGCGGTTGAAGTTGATACGCATTGTGCAGCCGGTTTGTACAAGTATATCGCGGAGAGTGGTGTCATCGTCCTTGAGCATTTCATTGAGAATGGTTTCTTTGAGCTCAGGGGTGCCTTTCTTTACCACTTTCCAGTCCTTGGCAGAACATTCCATGGTGAAATCGAGTCCGAAAATATCATTTTCGAAGTATGCTTTCTCCCACAGTACGCCTTCTCCCATATCCATGGGGAGGGAGTTTTGCAGCATCTGGGCCACCATGCCGAGCATGGCCTTTGCTTCGGCGTTGTCTTCTTTTGCAGAATTAGCCGCGAAGGAGGGTATGGCGACAGCC
>CAJMDR010000340.1 GCA_905212215.1 uncultured Porphyromonadaceae bacterium | reverse complement strand
GGCCAAGGCCCAGGCAGGAGGCCGCGGCAAGCGTCCCGGGAAATATAACACTTACGGTCGGCCCGTAGAGACAAAGACGGTATATCCCGAAGGAGTCGACCTTGAGAAATACGAAGTGATCGGACAGGACGAGACCCGTGTGCTTCATCTGGAACCTCGGCGGCTGTGGGTGGAAAAGACCATAACACCGATACTTCGTCTCAAAAGTGACAAAAACGCGCCATCGCCCAGGATAATCCAGGCTCCCCGTCCGCACAGCATCATAGGAGGCGGTCATGTCGGAGCCGATCTGCTTGCCACGCTTGTAGACAATAAATTCAATCATCATCTTCCCGAATACCGTCAGGTGAAGATGTTCGCCGAACTTGGCCTGAGACTTCCGACTTCCACGGTGAACGACTGGATACATGCCGCGGCCAACGTGCTCTATCCCCTTTATGAAAGCCAGCGTGAGGCGGTGCTTTCCGGAGGATATGTTCAGATAGACGAAGTGGCGTGGAACATAGCAGACCGCAAAGGGCAGGCGTGCCGCAAAGGATACGCCTGGCAGTTCAGAGACGTGAGTCCGCATCCCCGGGGAACATGGTTCTGCTATCACAAGGGGAGCCGTGCCGGAGAGATCCCGCGAACGCAGCTGAGGGGATATAAGGGAGCGATACAGAACGATGGCTACAAAGTATATAACGAATTTGAGAATGTGCCCGGAATAACGGTTCTGGCGTGCATGGCCCACATACGCCGTAAGTTTGTCGACGCACAGAAATCCAATCCCCTTGCCGCAGAAGCGGTGAAGCATATCGCCACATTATACACGCTTGAGGAGAACCTGAAAGCCGCCGGCGCCACGGCAGACGAGATCCGCTCCGAACGTCGGCGTCTTGCTGTGCCGCTTCTGAACGGTCTTGAAATATGGATGCAGACAGCCCTTTTGACCTGTACTTCCCGGGAACCGCTCGCCGTTGCCATAAAATATGCCCTGTCGCTCTGGACAAGGGTCAGACGCCATACAGAAAACGGACATTATCTTATCGACAGCAATCCTGTAGAGCGGGGACAGCGGCCGTCGGTGCCGGGACGCAAAAATTACCTGTTCTCTCAGAACGACCGCGGAGCCGAAGACAACGCAATCTTCTACACCTTTATCGTCTCCTGTGAGAACCTGGGATTCAATCCCCGGCAATGGCTCGAATATGCTTTGGGAAATATCCGGCCTGAAATGGACGAAGAACAGCTGGCAAAGTGGCTGCCGTATAATTTCGTACAAGCTAAAAGCCGACTTGAAAATTGAATCAAGTCGGCTTTTTTTCGGACGGATACCGATCTGTAGGTCTAATAGCCAATAAAATCCCCCTCGTAAGCAACAGGATAGATAAGAAATATCAAACAGCTCAAAAGCCACTCGGCAAAGGATGGGTCCTGATGACTTGTTCTGACACAGCCACCAAGCGCAAGCAAATCCTCGCGATAGCATCACACCTCGGACTTAATGTGGATGTAGAGATAATATGATGGATAACGGAGAGATTATATTATTTCAGACGCAGGGAGGAGAGTCGAAGATTGAGGTACGGCTCTCTGATGGGACTGTATGGCTTACGGCCGACCAAATGGCGGAGTTGTTTCAGCGTAACAAGTCAACTATATCGAGACATATCAAGAATCAGACCACAAATGATATTGATCTATTGCGGTTAGGTTCTCATTCGGAATTATTTGGTAAAGGTGTTAGAAAGTAACTATTCCATACCCAATGAGGGTGTGTCATAAAGGCGCATCTGCGGCACCGCGAGAATCTCTCGGAGTCGGTCACATACCCTTAGCATGCTCTCTCCTCCTCGGAACCCCGCGGCACCACATCTACATCCTTTCTTACAGCACCCTCAAAAGTCACCTTTGCCCGAAATAATCAAGCATAAAGAAGCTGAGCCTAGTTTTGACACAGCTTCTACTTTTTAGAACAGCTTTCTGGGTTTGGTGGTGTGTACGGCTTTCAGGTAGAGCGGAGTGCTGTAGGCGACGTCAAGGAAATCTTTTTCGCGATATGCTTTCTCCGCCAAGGCCGTCATGTCGGAGGCTAAGAGAGGCGGCAGAGTCAGGAAATGTGTGTTCGGACGTGTTATGACCTCTTTTGCCTTCTCGGCGCCTGAACCGAAGAGATAAGCAGATCTGTCGGAAGGCAGATTATTATAACTGTCGGCCTCAAGGATTAGAGGCTGAGGTTCCATTACCGGTTCCAGGGTGAAGTTATATGCGGCGGTATAAACTTCCATCCTGCGGGCGTCGACCATCGGCACTAACAGCTCGTCTCCTTCCCAGCACTTGGGCAGGAACATGGCTTTTACGGCAAGAGCTTTAAGCGTGTGGATGCCAATGAGCGGAATGTCAAGTCCGAAACAGAGACCTTTCGCTTCCGACAAGCCTATGCGCAATCCGGTATATGAACCGGGTCCGAGACTGACGGCAACAGCATCGAGCTTTTTTTCATGTCTCGCAAGTTCTTCCATAGCTTTTGCCACAAAAGGTGCCAATACCTCGCTGTGGCGCATAGGAGTGTCTTCAACTTGTTGCCACAGTAATGTCATATCTTCGCTTAACGCCACCGAACAGGTCTCGGCCGACGTTTCCATCATCATTATCAACATAGTCTTGAACTGGTAGTATTAAAGTTATTGTAATTTGCAGGATTGAGCGACCAGGTAATTTATAGCGTTGCAACCGTCAACGGCGGCCGATACTATACCCCCAGCATATCCGGCGCCCTCGCCTACAGGATAGAGGTTCTTGATCTTAATATGGCATCCGTTCTCATGGATTCGGGGAATCCTTACCGGGCTTGATGTACGGCTCTCAAGACCAACTACGGTAGCGTCGGGAGTGAGGAAGCCTTTTGCTCTCTTTCCGAAATGCCTGAATCCTTCGCGCAGTCTGTCGGAAATCTGTGCAGGCAGCAGGAAATGAACAGGAAGACTCATTACTCCATTGGGATATGAAGAGG
>CAJMDR010000339.1 GCA_905212215.1 uncultured Porphyromonadaceae bacterium | reverse complement strand
TCATCTCACGCATCGATTCCTGCATCAACTACAGCGAGATATACATAGAAGGCTCCATGGTAGGCGGTGTGGCCGGCAAAGCTTACAAGGCCACCAACTGCTACAACTACGGCAAGGTATCGGGCAATAACTACACAGGCGGCGTAATTGGCGATGTCAACTCCAACGGCCTCATATCATATTGCTCCAACCATGCACCGGTACACGGCATGAAACAGGCCTACACAGGCGGCGTTACCGGCGACCTCTCTTCCGGCGCGGCTATGGACTCCTGCGCCAACTACGCTCCCATCACAGCCAACGGCACCAACTCAGGCTATGTTGGCGGCGTAACAGGCGGTGCCACCAACGGCAGCGTCAAGGCTTCGCGTCTGGTCAACTACGCCGACGTCAAGGTAGTGGGCAAGAACTGCTACTATGTTGGCGGCGTAGCCGGTGCCTTCGGCGGCGACCTCACCGAATGTTATAACCTCGGCAACGTTTCCTCCGAGTCCTATGGTACAGGCGGTATCTCCGGCTATGGCTCCGGCAAAGCTTACAACTGCGTCAACCTCGGCAACGTGGAGACTACCTACGACGACGCCAGCAAGAAGTATGGCAACGCAGGCGGTATCTGGGGCACAGGCGGCACAGGTGTGTTCGACTGCATCAACTACGGCAATGTATCCGGACAGCGCTATGTGGGCGGCATCCAGGGCTATCCCACAGGTTCTACCAAAATCAAACGTGTTTATTTCAATGGCGAACTCAACACAGGCGATGGCGCTACTTCTTCTGCAATCATGCATGTCGACGCAAGCCAAAAGAACGTCACAGTCGATTCCGCTTACTATAACAGCGAGAACATAGGCGACTTCCTCACCAACGATGCTGACCAGGCACGTTGCATACCTCTCATCACCAAGGAAATGATTACAGCCAAGTTGGGCGACGCTTTCACTTACCATGAATTCGCTCTGCCTACGCTCAAATCATTCGCAAACGTGAAGGATCTGAATGTGGCTGCCGCTATCCTCTTCTTCAAGAACGACGAGAGCGCCAAGAGCTTCCGCACCTCCGCTCGAGTAGAACTCTTCCCTGGAGCCGTCTGGTCCTGCACTCCCAACTTGAAGATAGCCGGCAACAAGATCTGTGTGGTGGCGGCCAAGGCCAATGACCCCGCTACCATTACTGTCAAGGGCGACCGATTCACCAAGACCTTCAACGTGGTCACCGACAATGGCGGAAACTACGTGGACGGCATCGACGGTGACAAGACGGTACTCAGCGTACGCTACTTCACCATCGGCGGCATAGAGGTACAGCAACCCGCACAGGGTACCACAGTGATAGAGCGCACTCTCTACACCGACGGTACCTCCAGGACCCGCAAGGTGATAGTTCGCTGACAATGCAGAATACCTTTCATGAGGCAAATTCTGAAATTGCAATAACCATAACCAAATCAGCATAGAACTTTAACTGACAAAAGCGTTATTGCCGACGAGCAACAACCAATCCTGACCGCAAGGCGGTGTGCCGACTCACCCGGCACACCGCCTTAGCTTTTCCTACTTATCCACTATGCGATCCTCCCCTTTCCACCCTTCTCAACGAACTATAATAAAGACCTCATTTCTCTTTCTTCAAAGGAACCGAATAGCAACAATCCACATTGGTATGTTACTGGCAAAGAAGTGGGTGAGACATCCCTTTCATTCAGCATTACCTGCTTGAAAAATGATTTGGGATTTTATGATTTCTATAATTCTCAGACAATCATAAAACTCATCAAGGTTTCTCCCAATGGAGGTGTTGACGGCATATCTGATGACGAAACAAATTTTATCGTAGTCAAAGATGGCACAATTCACATCGTCAACAAAGACGCCAAGTCAATTGTAAGAGTATTTACAATTCAAGGCACAAAGGTAACAGAAACGACAAAGGAGGAAATCCGCAACCTCTCCAATGGACTCTACATAGTTTGCGTTGGAGCAAAATCATACAAGGTCAAAATATAACGACCTCCAATGAGGTGAACCTTAAGCTAGGAGCCGCTCTTAGCAATAAGGGCAAACAGAAGAGACTGTACCACTTTTGAGGGTGCAGTCTCTTCTTTGTAGACTATACAATATGCTTTCCGCTTACTTCACTATCAGCTTGTAGGTTGTGCGTGGAGTGGTGGCGACATATACGCCGGGAGTGGCTATAATCACGGCGTTTCCTTTTACTTGCTGTATCAGTCGGCCGTTTATGTCATAGATGGTTACCGGTTGGTCTGTGGCATTGTCGATGGTTATCACTCCATATCCACCTGTCACGCTAATGCCGTCACCGACTGTGTTCAGGTCTATGAGATTATGCTTGGTCACACTTAGAGCGTCGAAGAGCGTGTTGGCGTAATATTTACATTTCACCTTAATTCCCATCTGCACCTGCTTCCCTTTCCACTGGGAGAGACTTACCGTTACAGGACGCCAGCAGGCTGTATCACCGTTGCAGAGTTCATTGACGGTGCCTTGCTTCAAAGTGGTCCATACCGTATCGCCGAGAGAACGGATCATTACTGTCAGCTCGTTGATGTCGCGGTGTTCGGCACCGTTGGTTACGGAATACAGATTATAGGTGTAGAAAGTGAACTCCGGATCTCCTTCATTGGCTATGTTTATGCGTCCGGTAAACATCATCGAAGTCTGGTTTACCGTTTTTGCCTGACATACCAGGAAGCCGCCGTCGTTGTCATACGCCTTGACATCGCTGTTGGCATCCTTCATTATGGCCGCCGTGCCTTCGAGGGCTTGCGTAGCAAAGATGGAGGATGACTTGCCGTTGGCGAAGCTCTCTTTCCATGGCATGATGTAAGCTGGACCTACTGCCGACACATCACCTTTCACGCCTAACGAGTTGCCTGCCGCATCCTTGGCGAAGACGCCGGGGATGAAGAACCGCTGACTACCGTTCACGGTGTATGTGTAATTAGTCTCCTTAAGGTTCTGAGCTATAGTCTTCGTTGACT
>CAJMDR010000338.1 GCA_905212215.1 uncultured Porphyromonadaceae bacterium | reverse complement strand
GCAAGATACTGCTCGACCAGAGAAAGTATATGAACCGCTTTGACCAGATACAGGAACTGTTGGGTCTGACGGACAAGGAGAAAGCGCAGATACTCAGTATCAATATGGCAATCAATCCTAACCGCCTGTATAAAGAGGTTTGGATTGGTCTTGGCGGAACGCAGTCAGCCGTATATGCTACGGAGGTATCTACCGAAGAATATTTATGTTACACCACCGAGGAAACGGAGAAGATTCAGGTACTGAACAAAGCCGCTCAACTCGGTGGCAGCATCGAGGCGGCGATAAAGATGCTTGCCAACGAGAGAAAGGAGGGTGCCACATGAAGATACCCAAAGTGTTCCACCCTATACTCGGAGTGCTGACAGGAACAATCCTATTTCTCGCCGGGATAGCGGTGTTGTCCGCAGTATTCGTGGCGACATATAAGCTGGTGCTATATGCCAGACCGTATGTTGTGGAGACCTTTTCAAACTTAGTCAATTATCTCTCACAATGGATGCCGTTATGAAAGTCCTTTATGTGCTATGGGTGATACTGGCGAGTATGGCAGTCGCCTTCATCGCCGCTATTACCTTCCCCTTGCTCCTGCTTTACATCGGAGTGAGAATAATCGGAGGCATGGTCTCCAAAATCAGATAACCACAAAAATATGATTAAAATAGAAATGCCCCTTCAAACCAAAGGTCGGTTGATTGCTGACCCTCGTTTTCAGCTTCTCGGTGAATGGGAAAGCTGTGAGGGCGCGCCTCACGATATTGAAATATCGGAACACGGTGGCCGCTTCTTTATCTTCTTCGGAGCCAACTATAATTCCGAGTTAGTAGAAAAATCGGAAATGTATCCTCTCCACTACGACAGGGAAAACGATGTATTCCACTTTTTCAAACGTGGAATACGGACAGAACTCCTGCCGGATCCGGACGGTTCGTTCCTCACAATCTATCCGAATGATTCTTATAAGAGGAAAGACGGCTCTTTTGAGGATTATTCAATGCACCTCACCGAGTGAATCCACACAATCAATAATCGCTATGGCTTTTGCCAAAGCAAAAATCCAAAGTCAAAATGAAACAACTGAAATTTCTATTTCCCCTTATCGCCCTGTGCCTACTGTTAGGTACGGGTAGGGCAAACGCCCAGTGGACGGTCATAGACCCGTCGAACATCGCCCAATCCATCGTAAATTCCTCAAAATCACTTGTGCAGGAATCAACGACCGCTCAAAATATGATTAACAACTTCAAGGAGACGGTCAAGATTTATCAGCAGGCGAAAAAGTATTACGATGCCCTGCAATCGGTAAATAACCTTGTCCGCGATGCCCGCAAGGTGCAGCAGACAGTCCTGATGTTAGGCGATATATCAGGCTACTATGTCAACAACTTCAAGAAGATGCTGACAGATCCGAATTTCACCAGCGCGGAACTCTCGGCAATAGCCTCCGGCTACACCCGGATTCTTGAAGAAGCCAACGGAGTATTGGGCGACTTGAAACAGGTGGTCAATATCACAACGCTCAGCATGACTGACAAAGACCGTATGGATGTCGTTGATAATTGCCACAAAGAGATGAAGCGTCTGAAGAACTTGACGGCATACTTCACCAACAAAAATATTTCCGTATCATACCTTAGAGCCAAGAAGAAAGCCGATACCCAGCGCGTCATAAGTCTCTATGGCGATGGCTCTGAAAAATACTGGTGATGCCTATGCTTTGCGCTATTGATTTCTCCAACCTCCACTCCATACTCCGGTCTCTGTATGATGAGATGATGCCCCTCTGCGGCGACATGGCTGGAGTGGCCCAGGGCATAGCCGGATTAGGCGCGTTGTTCTTTGTCGCCTACCGAATATGGCAGGCACTCGCAAGAGCCGAACCGATAGATGTGTTCCCGCTGCTTCGCCCGTTTGTAATCGGATTCTGCATCATGTTCTTTCCCACGGTCGTACTCGGTACCATCAATTCCGTTATGTCGCCAATTGTGCAAGGCACCGCCTCGATGCTCGAAGGCCAGACTCTTGACATGAAGAAGTACCGGGAGGAAAAGGACAGGCTGGAATACGAACAGATGATGAACGACCCATCAACCGCTTACCTCGTGGACGACGCCGAGTTTGACAGGCAGATTGATGAGTTGGGTGTGACGGAGATTGGCACCGCCGCCGGAATGTATATCGAGAGAGGTATGTACAAAGTGAAAAAGGCAATCCAGAATTTCTTCAGGGAATTATTGGAGATGCTCTTTCAGGCTGCCTCGCTCACGATAGACACGATAAGGACATTCTTCCTGATAGTGTTGGCGATACTCGGACCGATTTCCTTTGCCATATCAGTCTGGGACGGATTCCAAAACACTCTCGTCCAATGGATATGCCGCTACATTCAGACATATCTGTGGCTACCGGTCGCGGATTTGTTCTCCACAATCCTTGCGAAAATCCAAGTCCTGATGTTGCAGAACGACATTTCGGAACTGACTAATAATCCGAATGTTGACCTTGACGGGAGTAACACCGCTTATTGTATATTTATGGTGATTGGCATAATCGGCTACTTCACAATCCCCACTGTGGCAGGATGGATCATACAAGCCGGAGGCATGGGCAGTTACAACCGTTCCATCAACAACACCGCAATGACCGGAGGCTCGTGGGCCGGAAGTGTCGCAGGTGGCGTGGCCGGCAATGTCGCAGGGCGCGTCGGCAAACTCCTTAAATAGTATTCTGACACTATTCAAACACTGATTAAATGGAATTTAAGTCATTAAAAAACATCGAGACCTCTTTTCGGCAGATAAGGCTTTTCGGCATAATCATGGTGTCGCTCTGCGCTTTCATCGCAATCGGCTCCGTGGTGCTGTCGCTGAATTTCGCCGAAAAGCAGCGCGAGAAAATCTATGTCCTCGACAACGGCAAGTCGCTTATGCTCGCCTTGTCCCAGGACATGGAGCAGAACAGACCGGCGGAGGCGCGGGAACACGTGCGCCGCTTCCACGAACTGTTC
>CAJMDR010000337.1 GCA_905212215.1 uncultured Porphyromonadaceae bacterium | reverse complement strand
TGCATTCGCCGACCGTTACCGATCCCTTCCCGTTAGGAAGCATGGCGCCCTGTGTTGCCCGGACTTTCCTCCATCCACCTCGGAAACAGGTCCCTTGTGGCGGCGACAGACTCTGCCTCCCGGACTTTTATATCAAAGCGTTACTTATATCAAAATGGTTTGTCAAATTGACAGATGAAAAGAAGTGTCACATTGACAAAACCATGTTTATTATAATCTCTGCGGCCTTTTCCAGACCTGTCTTTCCTAAGTCAAGGCTCAGATGATAGTTGGCGGCCATGCCCCAGTTGCGACCTGTGTAGAAGTTGTAATAACTCTGCCTCAGCCTGTCCTGGCGACGTGCCAAATCCAGGGCCTGGGATTCGTTGTCACATTCTCCACGTTCCATTATGCGGTGCGCTCGCAGTTCGGGTGCGCTGTGTACAAAGATGCTCAGCAACCGAGGATTGTCGCGCAACACGTAATCAGCCGTTCGTCCCACAAAGATAGCTCCACCCTTCTCCGCCAATTTCTCTATCACTTTGCTCTGCATGGCGTAGAGGGAGGCGTTGGCGAGGCTTCCCATCTGCACTCCCTGACTTCCCGGCGAGAACCCGAAGGCACCCTCCATTACGCTGCGCAGCAATGATGGTTTGCGCTCATCGCTACGCACCAGATGCGGTAGCGAGATGCCGAACTCTTTCGCCGCCTCGCTGAGCAGCTCCTTATCGAACACAGGTATGCCCATACGGCGGCTCAGCAAACGCCCCAAGGCTCGTCCGCCACTGCCATATTCTCGGCCTATCACTATCAGTGCATCCCTGGTTTCCATAGTCTGTAACTGCTCTATTGTCTGTGCAAAGTTAGCAAAATTTGCGGGTATGACAAAAATGCACTATCTTTGCACCTTGAAAGCGCACGTGGCGTAATGGTAGCCGCGCCAGACTTAGGATCTGGTGTCGAAAGACGTGAAGGTTCGAGTCCTTTCGTGCGCACAATTGTTTGTGTTAGCTTGTTGCTAAAACCTCCGATTGAAATATTCAACTATGTCAGATCGTGAGAAACATGAACGGCTTATCGAAGCAATTCAAGAAAAAGCGGCTGAAATTCTTCCTAAAGGTTCCCGAGTAGCACTTTATGGTTCTCGGGCTCGTGGTGATGCCCGTACGGATTCTGACTGGGATTTACATGTGCTAATACCTGGAGTGGAGAAACTTCCCCTAAGTGACTGGGATGAATATGGTTGGCCTTTTGAGAAATTGGGTCTGGATTTTGATGAATGGGTCACTCCCCGGGTTTATTCTTTTGCAGGTTGGCTGAAACGTAGTTTCCTTCCTTTTTATAAGAATGTAGAAAAAGATAAAGTTATAATTTTTCAGAACTAATAATGACGCTTAATACAGAGGAAAGAGAGGCTATTGTTTCATATAGAATCGACAAAGCTTTTAAAACAATAAAAGAAGTCATTGATGTTGGCTCATTAGGATATTGGAACCTGGCAGCTAATAGGCTTTATTATGCGGCTTATTATGCGAGCTTCGCGTTGTTAATTAATTCCGGTATGGAAGCATCAACACATAAAGGTGTAATAAGGATGATAAGTTCAGCCTTTGTGAGAACAGGCATATTGCAGGAAGAAGACTCAAAATTATTAGGACGTTTGTTTACGATGCGTCAGTCAGGTGATTATGAAGATTTATTTGACTGGGAAAAAAAGATGTTAAACCATTGATAGCCAAAGTGGAAAACTATATAAATCGAATTAAAAGAGTGATTAATCTCAAAGTCTGTTGATGAACATTGATTGTTTGGAAGTTACCATAGTAGTCTTTGTTCTTTAATAGCTTAGTCCAGGGGGATGCGCATGCCTTCCGAGCCGATTATGGTAGCCGGGAAAATTTCCTTTGCCTGCTCTAACAGCGGGGTTTCGTCTTTATAGGCCGACGAGAAGTGGGAGAGAATCAACTTGCCAGCCTCCGCCTCTTTTGCCAACATGGCGGCCTGTCGGGCAGTGCTGTGACCTCTTTCCAAAGCCTGCGGTGCACGGTCATCGCCATATGTGGCATCGTGCAGTATGCAGTCCACACCATGAATCATAGGCGCAAGAGCAGGCTTATAGGCGGTGTCGCTGAGGTGGGCGTAGCTTACCGAAGGGTCGGCGTCACGGGTCAGATAACGGTTTGGAATCACTGTGCCGTCGGGTTTCACAAAATCCTCGCCGTTCTTGATTCGAGGCCGCCATGCTACCGGAACATTATGAAATTCCAGCATATCTGGCACCAGATGACGTTGTTGTTCTTTCTCGCGGAACAGATAGCCCACACACGGCACACGATGGTTAAGAGGTAATGCCTCCACCCGCAGTGAATCGGTATCGAGAACTATGCCATGTTCCGGTTCAAGAACATCATATTCCAGCTCATAGCCTAACTCATAACCGAAAAAGGCGCGGATGCGGTCAATGAACTTTATGCCCTCTTTGAAAGTATGCAGTGTCACCTTTCCGCAGTGACCGTTCAGGCTCAGGGTCTGAAGCAGTCCCGGCAAACCGAGGAGATGGTCGCCGTGCAGATGGGTAAGGAAGATATGCCGCAGACGGCTGAACTTCAGTCTCATACGTTGCATGGTCTGCTGCGCTCCCTCGCCACAGTCTATCATGTACAGCGCTTCGCGGTAATTGATAATGGTACATGACTGGTTATGGCGTACCGACGGCTTTGCCGAGCCGCAGCCAAGAAGGTTGATGGTGAAATTCGACATCGGTTGCTGTTGTAGCGGAATAAGGTCGTTTAGTTGCTGTTTATGCGGAAGCAGATTATTCTTTTTCGCCGGGTTTCTCTTCGGTCATTTCCTTTACTTTCGGCAATACTGCACAGGGATGCGGGTTGGCGGTCATGGCTTTTGCCAGGCCACCTTCGCTGGTCTCCTTGTAAAGCGACGGCAGATCGTGACCTGTCTCCTTCATCACCTTTACCAGACGGTCGAAGCTCACGCGGTGGCTTCCGTCGCTGAAAGTGGCGTAAATATTGGCGTCGAGGGCTCTTGC
>CAJMDR010000336.1 GCA_905212215.1 uncultured Porphyromonadaceae bacterium | reverse complement strand
CCGCCCATGCGCCTGCGCCGCAAAGCATGGCGACGCCGAGCGCTATTTTATTCAAATTCTTCATGGGAATGGTATATGCGTTTTTATTTTTTGATAATCCTTACAACAGACTGTCTGTCGCCCTTTACCGCACGGAGCAGGTAATAGCCGGGAGCGAGGGCACTGACATCCATCCTGTCGGCGTTACGAATCTCCAAGCGGCGTGTGCCGGTGAGGTCGAAAAGTTCCGCCTTGTCGCACACCGCGCCTAAGCTGAGCTGTGCCGATACCGGGTTCGGCCACGGCCGGAAGCCGTCGATGCCTATCGCCGCTACACCGTTATGGAGGAAATAGACCTGGCTGAAGATGCTCTCGGAGAGGACATTGCCGGGATACAGCGCACGGATGGCGTAGCGGTAGTTACCGTCTGTGACGCCTTTCAGGTCATCGGTGAAGGTGAGGTCGGCGATGCCTTCCTGAGGTGTGAGCTGACGCCAGCTTACGGAGTCATTCTCGGCTCCTTCCGGCAGACGGTAGAGCATATAGCGGTAGGGATAGGCGGGGACGCTCTCCCCTATTCCCTCGCCCTCGGCGCGAAGCATATAGGTGTTGCGCACGAAGGAGGCGTCAACGCAGGTCCATTCGTTGGTGCGATAGTCCTTGCTACGGTAGTTCACGCCTTCCACGAAGGGCCATACGGCATCCTCGCCGTCGCTCATGGCTATGGATGCCATGCCGTGGGAATAGCTCACCGCAAGATAGAAACCGTCGGGACAGCTCACAGGCTCTGGCAACTCGTGGCGGTTCCATTTCAGGTCGCCCTGTGCCGGAACATGCATGGCGTTGTAAAGCACCTGGTTGGAGGGAGTGCCGTCGGGATTGATGGCGAATACCCAGAGGTTCATCTCATTGTGCGGACCACGGTAGTCGGTGGTCATCCAGGTAATGGCGCTGATGGTTGCGGGGCGTTTCCACACATGTCCGAAGACATAGTAGTCGTTGCCCACCACGGCACCGTTCTGTGACTTCGCCACGCCGTTGTCGCGACGGAACATGGCACGCGGTTTCTGCCAGTTCACCGTGGTATTGTTCTCGCCGAGAGTGACTTTGATGTCGTGGGGTGCTATGGGAAGCGCCTCCATCTTCACCGGAAGGGAAGCGTCGGCTGTAAGGTCCACATTCCCGTTCCAGGGGGTGAAGCGCAGTTTCTCCACTCTGACGGTATATTGTCCGCGTGTTACTCCGCCGAAGGTATAAGCTCCCTGAGCGTCGCTGACGGCCTCATACTTCAGTCCCTCGCCGTTGAGTTTTATGGTAGCGCCCTCCAAGGCGTTGCCGTAGCTGTCGGTGACGGTGCCGCGCAAGGTAGAGGAAGGAAGCGCCGTCAAGCGCAGGTCAACCACCGTGGCGTTGTGTTCCGTTACATCTACCGGCGACTGGGTGCTGCAGGGCGCGTATCCGGCCTTGCTGCAGGTCATGGAATATGTTCCCGGCTCCACGTAGTCTATCAGATAGCTGCCGTCGGCGCCGCTGATACCTTTCAGGGTGGTGCGGTCAATGGAAATCTCGGCACCCTGCACAGGACGGTTTTCGGCGTCGGTGACATGGCCTGTAATCCTTCCCTGAGTCTTTTCGCGCAACGCTATGCGGTAGACGTAGAAGTTACAGCTCACGAAGGGCGACTTGTCGTGGAGCGAGATGTGGTATTCGCCGCTCTCAGGCACGGAGAAGGTATAGCGCCATTCCTCGTTCACCCGCGAGGCTATGGTGTCACGCCCTATGGTTATTGTCTGTCCTTCCGCAGTGGCTTCCTTGCCGGCGGCAATGTCTATCATCTTGGGATAGTATGTGCCGAGACCGGAGCGGACCAGCATGTAGAGGTAATATTCCTTGCCTTTCTCCAGGCTCATGGGAGCGGAGAAGAGCCAGTCGTCGTTGCCCTGATTGAACGGAGGATTGTAGATATGCTGTGGCGTGGAGGAGAAATATGTCCATGCGCGTCTGTTGCCGTTTGCGCTGTGGGGAGTCCAGAGCGAATAGTCGTCGAGGGTGGCAAAGGAGCAGTCATAAGGCAGCGAAAGTGCCGGACCGAGGTAGACGGTATCGGAGGTGGCCGTCATGCCGTAGTCGGTAGACAGCGACTGCACGGTGTAATAGTAAGTGTTGCTCTTGGTCACTTTCTCGGAATATGATGTTCCGCGGAAGGTCTTCTGCACCACGGTAGTGTCGCCGCCCATGGAGTAGCGTGTTATGCGGTATTTGATGTTCGTGGGCGACACATATCCGCCGTGAACGCTCTGTGTGGGGGCTGTCCATGTCAGCACGGCGGTGTCGGGGGCCTGACGCCGCACTTTGAGTCCGGTAACGGCGCAGGGCACGTCGCGGCCGACGAAGAAGTACTGGTCGGCGTAATGCCCTGTTCCGGCGCTGTTCTCGCCAACTACGCGCACATGGTTGTAGCCCTGTGTAAGTCCTTTCAGTTCCATCGTGGCGGGAGTACCGGCCTCGGTGGCGCCGAAGTTATGCGTCAACTTGCCGTTGAGATAGAGGAGGGTGCTGTCGGCCTGCGGGTTCTTCCACGACACCTTTGCCGTCAGAGCGCCTTTCTCACCGGGCACCACCGTCAGTTCGGTCGGTGCCGCGGGTACTCCGGCATTCTTGGCAAGAGCAGGAATATTGAAGGCCATAAGCTCCTTCGCCGCTCCCGCAACGCCTACGGTGCCAAGGTCCGTTGAGGAACCGCTCAGCGGGTTAATGTCTATGAGATGCGCTCTACCGTCGGAACCGCACCGTGCCCAATAGAGGCGGTATGCGTCGCGGTCCATGGCGAGGGAGCTGACATAGGAGGCACCCGAAGCGTTCCCACGTCCTACGGCAACGGGTTCTGCACCCGACAGAGGCTGAGTCAGCACTCCCAGGGTGCCGTCATGCTGTTCCACAAAGAATACTCTTCCCTGGCCGTCAGCAGCGAGGGAATACCAGATGTTGTCGAGCACACGGATGCGGGTCAGGGCACCTGTGGTGGCGTCTATCTTCACCAACGATGGAC
>CAJMDR010000335.1 GCA_905212215.1 uncultured Porphyromonadaceae bacterium | reverse complement strand
TGAGGCCAAAACGAGGCCAAAAACATATTTCATAAAGGGATGTGTCAAAATTAGCGGGAGGGAGGGACGCACGGGCCATGCGTCCGCATAATTCATTTAAAATAAGACGATTACCAGTGGACGCACGAGCCGTGCGTCCCTACAAGACAGTATTCTGCAATATCCTCGGTAAGATGGTGTGTTTGCTTCCCAGAGGTTTCACTCGCTTTGTCTTATATCATTATGGCTGCAAAAAACATGTTGTAAAACATATTAATATATTTGGCGGATAGTTTATTTTTTATTAACTTTGCCCTGGACTAATGAAGCAGCAATGAGACATCTTAATATTTTCCTCACATCAATAGCCTTATTGACATTGATAACCTCATGTTCTCAGGAATCTGATGTCATCATGACCGATGAAGCGGCTCAAAATGAGCATCATATTTCTGTAATGGAATCACAGAATAGGTTGATTTCCATCCTTCATGGTATGGAAAATAACGAAACCAGAGGAACTTCTCTTTTTGCACAAAAAAATATCACATCAGTTAAGATTCTTGGGAAAGATAAGATGCCTCTGACAAGAGCTTCTGAAAACGAAGCTTCTTACTATGTGTTCAGATTTGGCAATAATGAAGGATTTGCAATAATGAGTGCAGACAATCGACTTCCTGATCTGCTCGCAGTCGGAGAAGGTGACCCAAATCCAGACGACAGTACTTCTGATATCCCGGATAGTTTGTTGTGGTCCATCCCACAGGTTCCAGATAGTGCCGAAATAACTCCGGTTCCTGATATTACAGCTCCAACAACACCTTGTACTTATTTAGTGCCCGGAGGGTTGGTAAGAGCTCAATGGGGACAGGGTGAGCCATACAGCTTTCTGGCGAAGGAGCGTTATTTCCCGTATTTGAGTCCCGAAATAGAATTAAGAGTACAGACAGATGCTGTTGCAGTTGCACAGCTTCTCATGACAGCTGACAACCATTCTTATTTTGGTTCTGGCGATGAAACTCTTGGTTCCATAGATTGGGACAAACTTTATAGATGTCGTTATACTTCCAGCTTCTGGAATGATTCCATAAGGAAGAATGACATCAACAAATTATATGCATGGTTGTTAGCAACTGGAAGATTTAAACCTGCTCCAGATGGTAAAATAAAATATGACGCAGTCAAAAAGAGATATTATCTGGAATGTGTCATGGATTTTCCTGTAGGGATGTCTCCCGAACAGACCGAGGAAGCACCCTATTATGACAATATGGAATCAGCCCTTTTAGGCCTTTCTTTTCAAGATGTTTTCGCCAAAGAATTTACAGAGACCTCCATTTCAGACATCATTACTGGCTTAAGTCAGCGGAAAGTCGCGATTTTCCAAGACATCGAAACATATAATACACCAAATAGAAATCACAAGACAGTTCTTGCAGACAATGTCATGTACTTCGATGAATTACCTGAAATAAAATATTTCAAAATAAATTATGGCAAAGAAGGAGCCGGTAATGGTTATTATTTAGCGACCGGATTTGTCGGCAAGGTCATGTATAGACAACCACGAAAAGTAACCCAATAAACTGCTTATGAACAAGATAGCAATTATGCTTGTCGCATTGTTGGCTTTAGTAGCCACAGCATGTGACGACGGCACCCCTGTAGATGGTGATGATCTTACTTGGGCTTCAACAACAATGGATGGTTATAGCTTAACCATTGTAGATGGCAAAGGAAGACCGTTTAATCGAAAAAACATCTACATTGAATATGGAGACTATTCGTTTCCTGACTGGAAATGGAAACACAATGACCCAGAATTCTGGAGTAAATTCAATCCTCATCCGGAAATAGCCATGATGTTAGAGAATGGCGTTTTAACAATCTCACCTCTTTGGACGTATCCGAGTCGCACGTATGATTTCACTCTGGTATACGGGGACAAGAACAAACGTTGGAAAATTCATATAGAATATGAAAGCTCCTACAGGGAATTTAAATTCCACTGTAAAAAGAGATATTTCTTTGACGGTGTAGAAGAACCTGAAGGATCAGTGACGATACTTAAAATCGAGTGATTCGACAACAATAGTAAAAGGGCTGCATCACAGCCCTTTTAATTTATATTTACAGAATCGTTTGCTTGTAAAAGTTTAACACAAAGGAACTCTCCAGATTCTAAGACGATGAATTCCATACGTCCTCCTTCTCTGCGGACTCAAAAAAATATCCTCTGCGCACTTATGACAAAAAACTAAAAAATTCTGCTCCTCCGCGTGAGGCCAAGACAAGATGAAAACATACCTTTGCGTGAGGCCCAAACAAGGCGAAAAACTTACCTTTGCGTGAGACCAAAATGTCCAATTAATCAGCGGCAATCGTTGCCCGGCAGTTTCTTGCCGTCGTAGCTGTCGGCGATGTAAACAGGTCTGTTCTTGGTCTCGTTGAAGATGCGGCCTATGTATTCGCCTATTATTCCCAGGGCTACCAGCTGGCATCCGCCAAGGAACAGAATGGCGCACATCAGGGTAGGGTAGCCCTGCACTTTCTCGCCCCATATCAGAGTCTTGCAGAGAATGAATATGATATACACGAAAGCGGCCACAGAAGCTATCATTCCCATCACGGTGGCGAAGCGCAACGGTGCCGTGGAGAAGCCTGCTATGCCCTCGAAGGCCATCCTGCCCAACTGCCGCAGAGTATAGTGCGACTTACCATCCTGCCGTTCCCCGGTATGGAAGTCCACCCCTGTCTTGCGGTAACCTATCCAGCAGAGGAGGCCTTTGGTATATCGCTGACTCTCGCGCATGGAGCGCATAGCGTCGACGCAACGGCGGTCCAGGAGACGGAAATCGCCTACGTTGGGCAGGACGTCGATGCGGCTGGAGCGCTCCAGAAGGCGGTAGTAAGCCTTTGTGAGGCGACGGCGCACAAACGACTCCTTTCCGCGCGAGAGCCTGCGGCCATACACATCATCGTAGCCCTTTTCCCATTGCTCCAGCATGTCGGGCACCACTTCCGGCGGATGCTGCCGGTCGGCATCCATT
>CAJMDR010000334.1 GCA_905212215.1 uncultured Porphyromonadaceae bacterium | reverse complement strand
GCCAGCCCAAGAAGTTCAATGGAAAGGTAGCCGTAGGCGCCGCCGCCGGAGCAGCCGTGCTCGGAGTAGGAGGAACTGCCGCCGCCATGCACTTCAATAACGACGATGAGCAGGCTCCAGAAGAGAACACCGATGCTATGGAGGAAGAAATCGTCATCGGCGACGATAACTTCAACCCCGATGCTCCCATTGAAGGGGGAGGCTTAGGCTCTGTATTCTCTGTCTTTTCCTCGTCCACTACCACCACTGAGGAAGCTGCCCAGCAGACAGAAAGCGCTGCACAGGCACAGCATACCGCTCCCCACAGACAGCATCACTCCTCCCACAGCAGCCACACACAGAATTCCGCCAACTCGCAGACTCAGCACGATAACAACAATAATGAGGAAAACGGAGGCGGTCATAACAATAACAATAACGAGGATGACAACCATGGCGGCGGTGACACTGAAAACGGTGTTCCCGATATCGACGACATCCAGCCCATCAGCCCGGACGAAATTCTCTCCGAGACTTCGATCGATATTGACGACAACGAGATTCCAGAACTCCTCAGCTTCGACACCGTGGAACTGGTTGACGATGATCAGGGTAACGTTCATGTACAGGCCGAGTTCACCATGGAAGGTGAGAACTACACCATGATCGACATAGACAACGATGGTGTATTCGACAGCGTGGCCGATGCTTCCGGCAACGACATGGGCACCGCAGGCGGCATGATGATTTCCGACATAGAACTCATCAACAACGCCAACAACGACAACTATCTGTCAGCGAACGAATACGACAACAATACCGACCTTTCCGGTACGGGTGAGTCCTCGCTCCAGGATACCATAGACGTTTAATTGTCCACACAAAAACTACCGGGAGCCGCTCGGCAGACCACGAGGGCTTCCGGTAGATTCTTTTTTGAACGAAACTGATCAGAAGAGCGATGAAAAAAGCTTTTAAATATATGATGGCGGCTCTTGCCATCGCCGCCATGACATTCGCTTCGCCTGCCGAGGCCCGCAATCCCAAACCGGGACGACAGAATTCGCAGAGCATTATCCAGCCCGCTAAGCCGGGTACAGGACGCATGTCGGCAGACGTGAAGAAAATCTACGAGAGAGCCCGCAAAGGAGAAGCCAAGGCTCAAAATGCGCTCGGCGTATGCTATCAGCGCGGTACGGGTGTGGCGAAGAACGACTCTTTGGCTTACCTATGGTTTTCGCAGGCTGCAAAGCAGAAGTATCCCAATGCCTTGGTGAATGTGGCTACCTGTGTGAGAAGGGGCATAGGCGTCAAGAAAGACAGCGTCATGGCACGCGATCTGTATCTGAACGCCATGGGAAATGCCATGAAGCAGAAAAATGACACCGTGGTGCAGGAACTGGAACGCATGGCTAAGAAAGATGTGTTCATGGCCCGTACCCTCGCTTATGGATATTACAACGGCAAAGGTGGCCTGAAACGCAACCTCGGCGCCGCAAAGCAGTATCTGAAATATGCCATTGACAACGGCGACGAAAGCGCCTTTTATCCCTATGCCAAACTATCGCTGCGTACCGGCGACCATCCTTCGGCACAGAGATACTTCGGAAAGGCTTATGCCAATGGTGTGAAAGATGCCGGTTACTGGTATGGCCGTTATCTGATAACGGGCGAAGGCGGCAACCGCGATGTAGCCCGCGGCTATGAACTGGTTTATCCTTATGCCGAGAAAGGCCTTTCCGGAGCTCAGGTTCTGCTCGGACAATGTCTGTTGGAAGGCAAAGGCGTTACCGCCGACCCGAAGAAAGCAGTCGGCTATTTCAGCAAAGCGGCAGAAAACGGCAATACGGGCGCTCAATGGAACCTTGCTCTCTGCCTTGCCGAAGGTCTCGGTGTGGAGCAGGATCTGAACCAGGCTTTCTACTGGATGCAACATGAGGCCATGCACAGCTCGGAGAATCGCTTCAAGACTTGGCTTGACCCTAAGAACGGCAATGTGGAGAAGTTCGCTCCCTATATTCTCTTCATGCAGGGTCTCAAGGCTCTCAACGACAGCAATTACTCCGTCGCTCAGTCGGTGTGGAAAGCTCTGTTGAAGCAGAAACACACCAAAGACGGTAAGATTCTCGAAGGCCTTGTGCTTCTGGACCCCTCGAATCCGAAACGCAACATCAAAAAGGGTCTGAAAGCTCTCGAACCCTATGCCAACGATGAGATAGTGGCATTCTATCTTGCCAAGATGCGTCTTAACGGCGTCCTGGGCGAGGAGAAAGAGATTATTCAGCAGGGTGCCGCGGAGATGCAGAAGCTGGCCGACAAGTACGGCATGGATCTGGAGTCCGTGAAGAAGTGTCTGCCCGCCGCTCAGGGGCGGGCGACATGTACGCTCAGGGAACGGCAGGATACAATGCAAGTGATCAGCGGGCTATCAGCTACTGGATTAAGGCTGACAAGAAAGATGGTCTTTCCGTACGTTCTGCAAAGGCGTTGGCCGAGTTCTATGACCGTGGACTCGGTGGCCTGAAAAAGAATCCTGACGAGGCAAGAAGACTGCGCAATACCTACCGCGCTGACTTCACCGATGCCATGCTTGACCTTGTCCCCGAATATAAAGGCAAATGATAGTTTGAGCATGATCGTCTGAACGATTGTAAATACAGAGATTAAAAACGGGGATATGCCGGAAGAAATGGCATATCCTCGTTTGGTATACAACCGGGTTCTCAGATGCCACTTTTCAAACAAATATGTTTACAGTATTGCACTCTAAAAATGTATAAATACTTCCTATTTTACTTATAATCGACTTCAAAGCTAACAAGAAAAGATGTTGTTGCCTAACTCAGGTAAAAGTTCAAGTTTAATAAATAAAAAAAGACTAATTCAAGTTAAATTTGCGTTAAAATTCATAGGTGTCAAAAGATCTATAAAAGAAGTTTTGTATATTTGCCCATCGAACTTTTGACCATAAATCAAGTCCAAAATGAAAACTATTCTGAACAAAATCGAATTGTTGCCTTTGTTAGTGACAGCCTCCATCGTTGTTGCACT
>CAJMDR010000333.1 GCA_905212215.1 uncultured Porphyromonadaceae bacterium | reverse complement strand
GGTTCCGTTGATTCTTCCAAAGCACTCAACCTGAAAGATGCTCTGGAAGCCGACGGGTTCTCGGTCAATCCAACGGTCTGGAACTTCTACACAACCGGTGCCGGAAAAGACTACCGTCGACAGCTGGCTCCCGGCAGCCTGAACAACTACATTTTTGATAACAGCGGCTATCTCATTAATGAAGTTCCGCAGAGCGTCTTTACCAACGCCGAATGGAACTCGGTTGCCGATTATGGCGACGCCGCTATTATGGTCGTTTCCCGCGTCTGCGGCGAAGGTTCGGACCTGCCGTGGTTCGGCACCGGCGACGGCGATGGCAACATCCTCTCCCTCAGTTCGGAAGAGCGTGATATCCTGAAAAAACTGGCCGACCTCAAAGCTACGGGCCAGGTCAAATCCATTATCGTTCTGCTCAATGTATCCAATCCGATGGAGCTGGATTTCCTCGAGCCTTCCCTCTGCGGCGTAGACTACGGTGTGGATGCCTGCCTGTGGGTCGGCGAAGTTGGCCAGAACGGCATCGAAGCCATCGGCGATCTGCTGAACGGCACGGTCAACCCCAGCGGCAAGCTGGTGGACACCTATTGCTACGACAACCTCACCAGTCCGGCCATGCAGAACACCTATGTCACTTCCTACACCAACGCTGCCGAGCAGGGGCTTGCCTTCAAGAACACCTGCAATGAGTACTATGAAGTCTATCAGGAAGGCATCTACGTCGGTTACCGCTACTATGAAACCCGGTACGAGGACACCGTCCTCGGCAATGCCAACGTCGGCAAGTACGACTACGCCTCCACGGTCGCTTATCCATTCGGCTATGGTCTGAGCTATACCACATTTGAGTACAGCGGTCTTACAATGAAGGAAGACGGCGACAACTTCGTCTTTACGGTCAGCGTCAGCAACACCGGCTCGGTGGATGGCCGTGAAGCCGTCCAGATCTATATGCAGTCTCCCTATACCGACTATGACCGGGAGAACGGTATCGAAAAGGCGGCAGTCGAACTGGTCGGCTTTGAGAAAGTCACAGTCCCCGCAGGCCAGACCGTCTCGGTGGATGTCACCGTTCCCAAGAGCGAGCTGCGCACCTACGATGCGAACGGCGCAGAGACCTATATTGTGGATGCCGGCAATTACTATTTTGCAACTGGCAACGGCTCTCATGAAGCTCTGAACAATATCCTTGCAGCAAAAGCAGAACTGAAAGACACCGCCAACGGTACGGTCAATCTGAATAAGATGGTCGGAACCGGCGACGCTTCACTGGCCGTTCAGTATCAGCAGGCTTCTATGGACATTGCCACTTATGCAAAAACTGCGGACGGTACCCAGATCACCAACCAGCTTAATCACGCGGACCTGAACAAATTTGATGACGACACGTCTAACGACGTGGTGTATGTATCCCGCAGCAACTGGAAAAACACCATGCCGAAAGCCGCTATCACCGCCACTGCATATCAAGCCGCTGTTCAGATCGCCGCCAACGATGCCATCGTTGCGGGTCTGGCAATTCAGGATCAGCCCGAAAGCACTGGTGAAATGCCGACGATGGGCAAAGAAGGTACTTTGACCCTTTCCCAGTTTGTCGGCGTTCCGATGGATGGTTCCATCACCGTCAACGGACAGGAGTACACTTGGGACGACCTGCTGAATCAGCTGACCTTCAGCGATATGACCAAACTGGTGGGTCTTGCCTATCACAGCACCGCCTCGGCTTCCAATGTCGGAAAGCCTGCTACGAAGGACGAGAACGGTCCTCTGGGTCTGACTGCGACCCTGACCGGCGGCGGCTCTTCCACTGGTTATACCTCGGCAGACATTCTTGCCGCAACATTTGACCGGGAGATCGCCGAAGCAGTCGGCCGCAGTCTGGGCAACGACTGTCTGATGGCGACCGGCAAAGCCTACTCTGGCCTGTACGGTCCCGGCGTCAACATCCACCGCACACCTTACGGTGGACGCAACTTCGAGTATTACTCCGAGGATCCGTTTATCTCCGGCCAGATCTGCGCCGCACAGGTCGGCGGCATCCAGTCCAAGGGCGTATACGTCTATATGAAGCATTTTGCCCTGAACGATCAGGATACCGGCCGCGACGGTCTGTGTGTCTGGACCAATGAACAGGCTGCGCGCGAGATCTACCTGCAGGCATTTGAATATCCCATTGAGCAGGCCAACGCCCTCTGCGTCATGACCTCGTTCAACCGTCTCGGCACCACATGGGCCGGCGGCGATTACAACCTGCTGACCAATATCCTGCGGAACGAGTTCGGCATGAAGGGCATCATTCTGACCGATTTCTCCAACTCTAACAACTATATGGACGTTGTTCAGGGCGTTGTGGCCGGCGGAAATGCATGGGACGCCAACGACGCCAACAAGTGGCCTGCCAAGCTCAAAGAGTATAAGGACAACGCCACTGTCTGTAACGCCATGCGCGATGCTTCTAAGCACATCCTCTACACGGTTGCAAATTCCAACGCCATGAACGGCGTCAGCGAGAATGTACAAATCGTCGAGGTCCGTGCATGGTGGCAGACCGCCATCATCGTTCTGGATGTCGTTTTCGGTGTTCTGGCAGTTGGTTCTGCTGTCATGCTGGTGCGTGACATTCGCCGTAAAAAAGAATCCTGATTACTTCTTTCTAAGATATTTCCTTTTTTCTTCTTCTCCTTAATACGAATGCGAGAAAGGCGGCAGGTATTTAAGTCTGCCGCCCTTTCTGCAACTTCGAATATGAGGTATCATTCAATGACAAGAACACAAATTTCTTTGCTTGCTTCTCGATGGGAATTTACAGGGCCGGATGGAAACACAGTTTCCGTATCTCTTCCTCATACATGGAACTCTAAGGACGGTCAGGACGGTGGAAACGACTACTGGCGCGGTACCTGCACCTACAGTGCCACGTTTGCCGCGCCGGAGTTCGACGCAGCCTCGCAGGAAGTCTGGCTGCAGTTTGAGGGCGTCAACGCCAGCGCTACCGTGCTGCTGAACGGCCAGCAGCTCTGCACCCATGACGGCGGCTAC
>CAJMDR010000332.1 GCA_905212215.1 uncultured Porphyromonadaceae bacterium | reverse complement strand
ACTCTGCAACGTCCTGAGGCCGCTGAACCATCTCCGTTACAATCCTGAGGAATAATCCTCCCTCCCCACAGTACTCATAGGACTCACAGTTCTCCCGGTACTTCCACTCAAAAATTAACCTACCCAATACCAGCAATCATGATTGATCGACTCCTGCGCCAACTCGACGCTTCTACCTGTAATTTCCTGGCTGTGAAGACAGTCGCCGACACTCTTCTTCAGGCCGGTTTCAAGAAACTGGAAATGGCCGATGCCGACTGGCAACTTGAACCCGACGGCCGATATTTCCTCACCCGCAATTCCTCGGCTCTTTTTGCTTTCATCATGCCTGAGAACCCCGAGAACGCACCATCTTTCCGCATAGTAGCGGCGCATACCGACTCTCCCTGTTTCAAAATCAAACCCAATGCCGAGATGTATGGCGACGGTGGTGTAGTGAGCCTCAATGTGGAGAAATATGGAGGCGGCATCCTTTACACATGGTTTGACCGTCCTTTGTCCATATCAGGTCGCGTAATGCTGCGTGGCGAGAATGCGCTGTCACCCCGCGAGGTTCTCGTCGATCTCCGTCGTCCAGTGGCATTCATTCCCCACCTTGCCATCCACTTCAATCGTGCAGTGAATGAAGGCAATCCTCTGTCGGTGCAGAAAGACATGCTTCCGGTAGTGGGATATTTCACTCCCGAACAGATAGCAGAGCAAAAGGCTAATGGCGGTGTAGTGAAGATGATGCTTGCGAAACACCTGGGAATCCGTCCCGAAGAGATAATAGAATATGAGCTGAATCTCTATCCCACCGAGTTGGCCGGCCTGGCAGGCATGAACAACGAATATTTCCAGAGCGGCCGCATCGATGACCTCAGCATGTGCTTCGCCGGCATGGAAGCTATGATAGCCTCTGCAGACAAGAAAACGCCCTTTGTGCGTGTTCTCGCCCTCTTTGACAATGAAGAGACCGGCTCAGGCACAAAACAAGGCGCACATTCTCCTGTGCTGGCAAACATCATGGCACGCATAGCCGGAGGTACGGACAACCTTGTTCCCGCCGTCGCCCGCTCCTTCATGGTATCGGCCGACAATGCCCATGCATGGCATCCCAACTACAACTCTAAATATGATCCCACCAACCATCCTGTTATGGGAGGCGGCCCGGTGATAAAAATCAACGCCAACTGCAAGTATATGACAGATGCCCAGGGTGCCGCAGTGTTCTCGGAACTCTGCCGCGAAGCCGGTGTGCCCTGTCAGTATTTCGTGAACCATTCCGACGTTGCCGGTGGATCTACTTTGGGAAATATCCTCACCGGACAGCTCGACATCAACGGTGTGGACATGGGCTGCCCGTTGTGGGCCATGCACTCTGCCCGCGAAACGGCGGCTGTGGCTGACCAGCTCAACACAGTGAAGGTGTTCACATATTTCTATTCACACTGATGCCTTTCGCTGAATACCATGGATGAAATACCCCAACAATTGCAGCCCTTGCGCCAGTTGCTGATGTTCGACCGCTCCGTAAGGCGATTCCAGGCCGACAGAGTCATTCCGGACGAGACGTTGAAGGCTTTGGTTGAGCTGACACGTTATTGTGCATCGTCGCAGAACATGCAGTCCTTGCGTTATGTGGCCGTCAACACACAGGAAGAAAAGGACCATCTCTTCCCGCTCTTACGCTGGGCCCGGCACCTTAAGGATTGGCCGGGACCCGCGGAGAACGAACGACCTTCGTCATATCTTGTGCAGCTCACCGATACACGTATCTCACCATCGTTGTTGTGCGACTGTGGTCTGGCGCTGCAGGCCATCACCCTCGGTGCCGCGGCGTTAGGAATAAATTGCTGCATAATCCGCAATTTCACTCCTGCAGAAGTGCATGAGGCGCTCAGATTGTCGGAATATTATAAGGTGGAATATGTGGTTGCACTCGGCTATGCCTCCGAGACAGTACGCATAGTTGATCTGGCACCCGGAGAGGATTACGGTTCCTATCGCTTGGCCGATGGCACCCACATAGTGCCAAAGCGGAGCCTTGAAGAGCTGATGCCCTGCCTCGAAAGATAATAATCAACGCTCTCCGGCCGAACCTGTCTCAATATGAACAAGGTGAAGCCGGAGCGCGTTTGCATATTATCAGTTATTTCCCTATCTTTGCGCGGAATTTTTCAACCCTTGCGCGCAAGGGTAACCCGTAAATAGAAAAATCAAATACCGACCATGAATATAGAATACACCAAAGTCGACGAAGTTAACGGCCTGATTACCATCGTAGCCGCACAGAACGACTTCAAAGAGGAGATAGACAAGCAGATGAAAGATCTGCAGCACAAGCGTCATGAACCGGGTTTCCGTCCCGGCCATGCTCCCATGGGTATGCTGATGAAGAAGTATGGCAAAGCAGTGCGCTATGACGTCATTGACAAACGTGTGTCGCATGACTTGTTCGACTTCATCCGCAAAGAAGAACTCCGTGTGCTGGGCAATCCTGTACCTGATCCCGAGACAGTCGCTAACCTCGACGCCGACGAAATGGTGTTCCGTTTCAAAGTAGGCATTGCTCCCGAAATCAACATCAACATTGAAGAAGTGGAGATGCCTTACTACACCATCGAGGTCACCGACGACATGGTAGAACGTCAGGACCAGCTGCTCCGCCGTCGTTTCGGCACACAGGAACAGGGCGAGACTGTTGAGGCAGACGCTCTTGTGAAAGGTGTCATCACCCAGCTTGACGCCGAAGGAAATCCTGTGGAAGGCGGCATCAAGGTGGAGAACGGCATCGTAGCCCCCGAGCATTTCACCAGCGAGGCTCAGAAAGAGGCTTTCATTGGCAAGAACAAAGGTGCCGCTGTTGTCTTCAACCCCTGGGAGACCTGTAACGGCGCTCCCGTAGAGGTAGCTTCCATGCTCCATATCTCGAAGGAACAGGCTGCCGACATGAAGGACAACTTCCAGATGGACATCACCGAGATTATAGTCCTGCGCCGTGCTGAACTCGGCGAGGAATTCTATAATCAGGTATTCGGCAAGGACAAGGTTCAT
>CAJMDR010000331.1 GCA_905212215.1 uncultured Porphyromonadaceae bacterium | reverse complement strand
CGACGGCGGCATAGGTTTCCTGCAGGCTCTCGGCGCCTCTTTCGGCTTCGAGGGGGAAATGCCGGAAATGCTGCGTTCCCGCAACCTTGGCGCAATAACATCCATCGACCTCGGCACCATCGCGCCGTTGCCGGAAATGCTGTTCCTGCACGATGTGGATGCACCGCTCACCGGTCCCGACGGCGCCGCACGCCGTTTCGCACCGCAGAAAGGAGCCACGCCGCAACAGGTGGAATGGCTGGAAGCAAACCTCACCCGCCTCGCCGGTATCGCATCACAAACTCTCGGCAAGGAAGTAAACGTACTTCTTTATGGGAAGGGCCACGGCGCGGCAGGAGGCATGGGCATGGCGGCCTCACTCATCGGGGCGAAGCTGCTTCCGGGGGCACCGTTCATAGCCGATATGCTCGCTCCTGAATTGCGCCGGGCCGACCTTGTCATCACCGGCGAAGGACGCACCGACGCCTCTTCTCTCTTAGGAAAGGCCCCTTGTGTGCTGGGAAGTACCGCCGCAAGACTCATGCGCCCGGCATGGCTCTTCTCCGGCAGCATCACCCTGAACAAGACCCGGCTGCGCGACGCCGGATTCGCAAAAGCCATTCCCTTAGCACACGGTACAGTCTCGGCACGCGACCTGAACGCCGTCATCACACTGAGGCGCCTCATCTATGCTGCGGTGCCCGAACTTTTGAGCGCCGCACAGCGTTGAATCAGCACAGGCGGATGCTTTTTACAAAGCAGCCGCTAAACTGCACAGACACTATCGAAAACAACAATACCATTAATACTATGTCAACACCCAAGCCTCTGAAAGGCACCCGCACAGAGAAGAATCTGGCAACGGCCTACATTGCCGAGTCCACCGCCGTAACCCGCTATACCTACTACGCACAGACGGCCCAGAAGGAGATGTATTTCCAGGTAGCGAACGTGTTCAACGAGACCGCCGCCAACGAACTCCACCACGGCAAGATTTTCCTTAAATACCTCACCGAAGGCGCAGTACAGGCCGAAGGCCCCATCGGCGTGGATCCGGGTCAGCTCGCTCCCACGGTAGAGAACCTCGGCATCGCCGCCGAAGAGGAGAAGATGGAAGGCGTGGAGCTTTACACCAACGCCGCCGACGTGGCGGAGAAGGAAGGCTTCATAGAGATTGCAGGCCGTTTCCGCGCTATCGCCACCATAGAACAGCATCACCGCGACCGCTTCCTGCTGCTCCAGAGCCGCATCAAGGACGGCACAATGTGGAAACGCGACAAACCCATCAAATGGCAGTGCCTGGTTTGCGGATACATCTACGAAGGCACCGAGCCACCGGTAAAATGCCCCGCCTGCTTCCACCCCTACCAGCACTTCATGCCCGCCGAAGAGAACTTCTGAACCCTCCCATAACCACTGTAAATGTCTGATTTTCAATCATTTATTGAAAATCAGACATTGTTATTTATAGATTTGCCACCTTATTGTAATGGATTTGTTTATTATAAAAAAGCACCGACCTCGATGTGGTACTTTATCGGTGCTGAATTTTTCAGCTTCGCTTCCTTTGCGATGCCGATAAGCTGCTTTATGTTGTACCACTTGCCACGGAACAGGGCGCCATAATAAGGAATGGGATAATAAATGCTATCGACGGTCGGAATACGGCTGACGATAGCGAACTTCCGGCACCTTCGACTTCTTGGCGAGTTTGTCTTGCAGATCTCGCCACGGAGAAGTCGGGTCGAGCAGGTCGATTTCCTCGCTCGATGACCGTGTCTTACCTAGTTTTACAAATCCTATATTTTTTCGAGTTTTAAAGCGTAATCAATCATGCGAAATACTTCACATTCCAAATTATTCCATCTCCCTGATGAAACTGGACACGTCAATGCTGTATGCAGATGTAAATATCTGAGAAATATTCTCACAAATTAAACTCTATTTTCGTAACTTCGCATAACGAAACCAGCCTGTCAGGGTGTCGGCAAGAGAGCCGTTAAAAATGGTGGAAATTATTCGTTACATACTCGTTACACAGGTAATTGGCGAGTCTGTATCTGATTGATATAACTGCATTTGGAGTGTTAGGGACAAGTCCCTCCAGAACCACAAAAAGAACGTGCCGAAAAATCGGCGCGTTCTTTTTATTTCGTCCGGAGTCAGGAACCTTAAATTCCTTAAACTCCTTAAATTCCTTATTCTATTACTTAACGACTACCTTCGTAGTAGTTCCATTATAGCGCACCAGGTAGATACCCTTTGCAAGGTTGGCATTAGCCACCTTCATGCCGCTCAGATTGTAGATCTGTGCGCCTTCGGGAGCCACTACATAGCCTTCTGCGCCGTAGATGGCAACGTTGCCCTCCTCAATGCCGTTAACGCTGAGGGTGTTGGGAGCAGCCACCTGAGTGTAGTACATTTCCGGGGTGTCCTTGAACATTACCACGAAGCCGGCAACGTCCTTTTCCTGGTTCACCAGGTCATCGTTGATCTGCTTCAGGCCGAAACGGTCGTAAAGCTGGATGGCGCCTTCAAAGAAGTTGCTGCCTGTCTTGGTGATAGGACCGGTAACATATACATACTTGTTGAGGTTGGCCTGGACAGCCTCTTTGGTAGCCTCGATCTTGGTGGGAGTGATGCGGTGGCCTACGCCGGTGCCGACAGCCGGGAAAGTGGCGATGAAGTCAGCGGCGTTGCCCTGAGGAGTATTGTTGTAGACAGATTTCTGTACGGTGAAGCCGCTGATGGTCTGGCCCATCTCGTAGGGACGGTCGAGGGAGTTGCTGCCATCGAAAATCTGGAGAGCGCCGGAAGCATCCTCAACGAACATGTAGCGCTTCTGGTAGAGACCTACCACGGTGACGGGGTTGGAGAAGGTGCATACGGTGTTGTTGTCCTTTGTCAGGAACTCGGCGATGCTGGCAACAGCCACAGCTTCACCCTTGGTGAAAGTGGCGGTGGCAACCTTCGACGACAGACCGTCTTTCACTGCGATAGCCTTGAAAGTGGTGGTGCCGTTGATGACGATTTCGTTCTGATACTTTGCGCTGGCAGTGGTGGGATCGG
>CAJMDR010000330.1 GCA_905212215.1 uncultured Porphyromonadaceae bacterium | reverse complement strand
GGTGGTTGTCCTGCCGCCGTCCATCCCGCGGCAAGAGACGCTGCCGCGAAAAGGGTCGTAAGCCAGAATGTAGATTTTGACATTGATGTTAGATCTGCGGCCAGGGGAGTGAAAGGAATCCGTACCGTCAGCCGCTTTCCCGGTCCGGGCCTTGTATGTGAAAAGTGAACAGCTCTGCCGGGCCTAATAAATGTTGGCATTGACAGCATATTCCATTCCACCACAAAATTAGCGGCCTCACATCGAAAAAATTAACGGATTCACGAATCGGACATAAAAAAACGTGGCTGAAACAGATTCAGCCACGTTTTTCTTGACTTATGTCATTGACCTATGTCAAGTCATAGTTTTTTTATATCGTTCCTACTGTCGGTTTTATCTTTTTCAAGATCAGGAGGTGAGCATCAGAATCCGAGATCCTGACCTTTGCGAACAGGGTTAATGCCTTCGCGCATCCATCGCGGCATCGGTTCATCTTTCAGATAATGGTCGAAGAACTGCTGCAGACGCTTGGTGATGTCCTTGCGGTTCTTGCGGGCGCGGATGTTGTGCGCCTCACCGTTGTACTGGAGCATCCATACCGGTTTCTCCAGACGGCGGAGGGCCATGAACATCTCTATTCCCTGATACCAGGGCACGGCGCCGTCGTTGTCGTTGGCCATGATGAGAAGCGGGGTGTTCACTCTGTCGGCGTAGAATACCGGAGAGTTGGCAAGATAGAGCTGCGGAGCTTCCCAAAGGGTGCGACCTATACGGCTCTGACCAAGTTCATACTGACCCTGACGTGAGTCGCCGCTTCCCCAACGGATGCCGCCGTAAGCCGACGTCATGTTCGATACGGGAGCTCCGGAGCCTGCGCATGCAAACATGTTGGTGCGGGTTACAAGGAATGCGGTCTGATATCCGCCCCAGCTCTGTCCGTCGATGCCGATCTTGTCTTTGTTGATGAAGGGGAATTTCTTACAGAGATCCTCCACGCCTGAGCAGACATAGTTGTAAGCGCTCTCGCCGGGGATTCCGGGGGCATATTTGATGTCGGGCACGAATACCACATATCCACGGCTTACATAGAACGGATAGTTCACCCAGCTCCAGGAGGGTTCCATGGTGTAGTGGCGGTAAAGTTCCTCGCTGTTACGCTCGTAGAATACCACCAACATGGGATATTTCTTGTTCGGGTCGAGATTTTCGGGGGTATAAAGCACACCTTCTGTGAGGTCGCCGTTGTAGGCATACCAGCGCACAAGCTGAGCGTCACCCCAGGAATACTCCGCCATCTGCGGGTTGGCGTCCGTCACCTTCTTTGCCTTGGCGAAGTTGTTGGCGGTGGCGATATAAATCTGCGGAGAAGTGCTGAAATCAGCTTTCTGGAAAGCGTATACCGGAGCGTTCTTGGCCTTTGCTATCTGAGTGAAGGACTTAGGCTCTAAAGTAAGGATTCGCGGAGCCTGCGGATTTCCTATTTTCAGCAATGCCACGCCGTTCTGCTTGTCGCTATGGCGGAACACGCTCAGCAGAATCTCGTCGCCGGGGTTGAAATAACGTTTTTCGCGGTCGGTGCGTACATAGCGGTAAGTCAGGCCTTCCTTACGACCGTTTCCGGCGGTGAGGTTGACGGGCTTCGTCTTGTCTGTCGGGTCGAGGCTCCAGATGTCGTAACGGTCATATACAAGTAATCTTCCGTCATCTTTCGTCATGCCTGCAATGCCATAGGGCATACGCTGCATGGGCATATCCTGGTCTTCGTCCCAAAGCGGATATTCCACACCTTCGCTAATGTTCACCGTCTCTCCGGTTGCCGGATTGAAGGCATAATAGTTGCGGTCTTTGAACAGGAACACATACTTGCCCATCGGCGATATGTGGTTCAGCGAAGTCTGTCCTACGCCCGCCGACACGGTTTTTCCTGTCTTGAGGTCGTAGACGGTAAGCTGTTCGGGAGCCACATAGTCCCATTGACGCGATACCTGCCATTCCGTCGGGTCGCGGAGAAGAACGTTGTCGCCGTCCCAACGGTCGGAGGGAACTACCTCAACAAGTTCATTGGTGGTAAGAAGCTGCTGGTTACCGGAAGCGAGGTCTATCACCACAGGCATGGTGTGTTTCTTCAGCTCGGTGCGCATCACGCTTTCCTGCGGGGGAGTATAGGGAGCATCCCAACGCCAGATGTCAAGGGCTGCATGCTCGAAGTCAACGATGTTGGTGTCGTTGGGGAGCACGGTGGGAGCGACACCAATTATGAGGCGTTTGCCATTATGCGAGAACACAGGCACCGAATACTGGTTGATAAGCAGTGAATCTCCTCTTGCCTGCTTCTGCGCTTCTGCCCATGCCCGCATTGTAGAGTCGTTCTTCACGGGGTCCGGGTTCACCGGCGGACGCATGAGATGCATCTGCGGATTCTTCACATATCCTACCGTGTATTCCTCTGCCGAAGGAACACCGCCTTTGCGCAGATCGACGCGGTAGAGCTGTGCATGGCGTGTGCCGGTATCGTTGGAGTCGTTGCTGGCAATGAACGCCATTTGGTCGGATGCATAGCTGAATACCGGGGTGCCGTAGAACTTGCGTCCGCGGTCGAGCAGGGTGAAGCTTGTGTCGGCGAGAGCGAGGAGCGCCATGCCGGGTTTCACCACGCTGTCTTTCTTCATGGGCTGAATCTCCATACCCACCAGCATGCCGTTACGGCTCAGGCTCCATGACTTGACCCATTTCACCACCTTCTGTTTTCCGGTAGCGAGATTGAGCGCCACCAAGGGTTTGCCGGCGGATTTGTCCTTCAGTGCCTTCGGTTTGATATAGGCTGTGTCGCTTGTGGCGAACATCATCAAAAAGACATTCGTGTTCCACATCGAACCAACGCTGTAAGGGGCGAGACGATCCGCGATTCGGTTCGTTTCCTGAGTGGAGCAATAGGCTACATGAAAATTGTTGTCCCCGTCGAAGGAGCTGATCGCGCCGATCATCGGGATTCCGTTCATGAGCTGCTCCGCGCGAATATCGTAATAGCCGTTTCGGCCGTCGCCCGGCTCATCCAGCGTCGTGCTGCCGTGAAT
>CAJMDR010000329.1 GCA_905212215.1 uncultured Porphyromonadaceae bacterium | reverse complement strand
CATTGGTTCGTAACCGTAAGGGACATTATAAAGATTTGTTCGAGCAAGTTCGGAGAAAAGGTTATTTGACGGTCAGAATCGACGGAGAGCTACGGGAAATAACGCATGGAATGAAACTCGACCGTTATAAGAACCATACTGTTGACTTGGTGGTTGACCGTTTCCGCGTTGATAGCGACGACATGACACGTTTACGCTCAAGTGTGGATGAGGCATTAAAGCAAGGCGGCAAGCAAATGATAGTTCTTGATGCCGACACCATGCAGGCCTGCCATTATTCGCAAATGCTCATGGACCCCGATACCGGCATCAGCTACCCTGAGCCGGCACCACATACCTTCTCCTTCAACTCTCCTCAAGGAGCTTGTCCTACTTGCCGCGGTCTCGGTACCGTCAATCAGGCCGATGAAAGGAAAATTATTCCTGATACATCAAAAAGCATCCACGACGGTGCAATTGAGCCTCTTGGAAAATACAAACGCAGTTTCGTATTCACTCAGATAGAAGCAATTCTGAAACATCACGGAGCCACTCTCAAGACTCCTGTAAAAGACTTAGACAGGAAAGCGATAGAGGAAATACTTTTTGGCTCTGACACTCCTGTAACGATTGGAGGTTTGCGGATGAGCGATGCGTATAACATCAAGTTTGAGGGCCTGGTGAAATATCTTGAGATGCAGCAGGATGAGGATGCCGGGATAGGCGCCAACAGATGGAGCGAACAGTTTTTCAAAAAAGTAGTGTGTCCTGACTGTCATGGAGCTCGCCTTGACCGTATACCATTGCATTTCTTCATAGATGGTAAGAACATAGCTGAACTGGCGGCTATGGACCTTAAATGCCTTGCGAAGTTCATGGATGGTCTTGAGGAAAGACTTGATCAAGGCCGACGCACCGTAGCTGAAGAAATACTCAAAGAGATAAGGTCGCGACTCGGTTTCCTGCTTGATGTGGGATTGGGCTACCTCTCATTGGATCGCGCCACAGCCACTCTGAGCGGCGGTGAGAGCCAACGCATCCGTCTTGCCACTCAGATTGGCTCCCGCTTGGTGAATGTACTATACATTCTCGATGAACCCAGTATCGGCCTGCATCAGCGCGATAACCAACGTCTCATCAATTCACTGAAACAACTGCGGGATCAGGGTAATTCAGTGATTGTGGTTGAACATGACCGCGATATTATGGAGCAGGCAGATTATATTGTGGATATAGGTCCGGGTGCCGGACGCAAAGGTGGCGAGGTTATGTTCCAGGGCTCTCCGTTGCAATTAAAACAAGATGCCACTTCCGTCACTGCAGATTATCTTCGAGGAAGCAAATCCATTCCTGTTCCTCAGAAACGCAGGAAAGGGAATGGAGAGAAAATTTTGTTGAAAGGCGCATCAGGCCACAACCTTAAAGATGTCACCTTGACTCTTCCACTTGGTAAACTGGTAGTGATCAGCGGTGTCAGCGGTTCAGGTAAATCTTCTTTGATAAACGGAACTCTCAGGCCTATAATCACTAAGAAACTTTATCGCAGCCTCACCGAACCTCTGCCATATAAATCCATCACCGGGATAGAAAACATAGACAAGATAGTTACTGTTGACCAGAGTCCCATAGGACGCACACCCCGTTCTAATCCGGCAACATATACCGGTCTGTTCACAGACATAAGAAAGCTATTCGTGTCACTGCCTGAAGCAATTATAAGAGGTTATAAACCGGGAAGATTCAGTTTCAATGTAGCCGGAGGAAGATGCGAGACCTGCAAAGGAAACGGATATAGGACTATAGAGATGAATTTCCTTCCCGATGTCCTTGTTCCTTGTGAGGATTGTCACGGCAGACGTTACAACCGCGAGACTCTTGAAGTGAGGTTCAAAGGTAAGTCTATTGCCGATGTTTTAGACATGACCATTAACCAGGCTGTGGAATTCTTTGCAGCGCAACCGGCAATACTCAGAAAACTGCAGGTTCTTCAGGATATTGGTCTCGGTTACATCAAATTGGGACAACCTTCATCAACTTTAAGCGGAGGCGAGAATCAGCGTGTAAAGCTTGCCACAGAACTGGCGAGACGCGATACCGGACACACGCTTTTCCTGCTCGACGAACCTACAACAGGTCTGCATTTTGAAGATATCAGAGTGCTTCTTGAAGTCTTCAACAGACTTGTGGAACGCGGAAACACGGTAGTTGTCATAGAACATAATCTTGACATACTCCGTTCTGCAGATTATATCATAGACCTTGGCCCGGAAGGTGGTGAGGAAGGCGGTATGATTCTGGCAGCCGGCACACCTGAGGAAGTAGCTAAAACAGATACTCCGACTGCTCATTTCCTCCGTAAGGAATTAAGCTGAAAAACCTCTTCAAATACTGGTCAATAAATCAGTACAAATACTACAAAGAAAGCTGCCCCAGATCGAAAGGGCAGCTTTCTTCGTATCAGAGTTGTTTGGCTTAATCTTCCTGCTGAGTCTCGGCGTAAGCCTTGAGCAGACGTTCCTGCTCGTCGCCCGGTACCAGTTCGTAGCTTGCGAACTTCATACTGAACGAGCTGCGGCCTCCTGAGATTGAGCTAAGCGATGTCGAGTAGCTTGACATCTCTTTCAAAGGAACTTTGGCAGACAGTTTCTCTACGCCATTTTCAGAGTTCATGCCCATGATGATTGCACGACGACCCTGCAGGTCGCTCATCACGTCGCCCATGGTATCGGCGGGAGTGAGAACCTCTACATCGTAAACAGGCTCAAGAATCTTCGGGTTAGCCTGTTTGAAGGCCTGCGAGAAAGCATTACGTCCTGCCAGACGGAACGAGATTTCGTTCGAGTCTACCGGGTGCATCTTGCCGTCATAGATCATGACGCGGACATCGCGCGCGTAAGAACCGGTAAGCGGTCCCTGCTCCATGCGGTCCATGAGGCCTTTCACAATTGCCGGAATAAAGCGGGCGTCAATAGCACCACCTACGATGCAGTTGTAAACTACCAACTTGCCACCCCATTCCAGAGGTATCTCCTGTTTGTCGCGAACGTTGAGCTTGAATTCCTGGTTTCCGAACTTAT
>CAJMDR010000328.1 GCA_905212215.1 uncultured Porphyromonadaceae bacterium | reverse complement strand
CATTTCTCATCTTCTTGCGGAGTCTGCCCTCCGGACTGCGGGAACTGACAAAGGTCCTGTCGATGTAGTCCTGAACCTGGTCCTCGTAGTGGAACACGATCGAGCCGTCCTTGCTGATCATGTATTCTATCTCATCGTCGGCCCGCAGCTGGCGGACTTTTCGGACGCTGAAACCCAATAGTTTCATAAGATGCTCCGTGAGATAAATCATCCTGCCGTTTACCGACAGCACCGGAGGCTCCTTCTTTTTCATCATGCATCTGAGCATCTCAAGCATGATTCTTATCGCGGCCTTGGCGAACTTCGGGAAAGTTCCCACGTCGTTGTAGTCTATTTCTGTTTTCTTCATTTCGCGTTTCGTTTTCGATTACGATGCAAAATTACCGAGTACCCCGTCCCCCGGCGGGAGAGTACCCAAAATGGACTGTTTTTCATGCGTAAGTGTCTGGTAATCAATTACAGGTTCTTGGATTTTAGGGTACTGACCTTGACTATATTGCTGAAAATAAACGGAATTACATATCGGAAGCACATGTTAAAAAGCTCAATAAAACGGTAAAGCCAGATATTGAGTGAATCTGAGGCATTGCGAGGCTACCGAGTCCCGACCCTGTCGGATATATGCTTGATACAGTCACGTATCCTTTTCTTTGCAGCGTGAAAGGATTCACAAGCTCTAAAATCCATGATATTTTATGAGAAAAAAGAATGATGGCCGGGGCTATGACCTCGACTATTATACTCTGTACCTGCACCGTTATCTGACGGAGCATCGTTTCCCGGAAGCCGATGATGAAGTCCTGATCGCCGCCCGCGCCGAAGCTGCGGCGAATGTATATGTGGAGTCACGTCTTGCCGGGGATGAGGTGTTTGTCTCCTCTGAAAAAGCCATGCACAGTCTGCTGGATGGTTTTGAGATTTCTCCGTATGAATTTGTCAGCGGCATACTTGCAGACGAATTTTCAGACCATATTTCCCTCGATGAGCAATCCATTGAATTCTGGACTGACACGCTTCTTCAGGAATTACAACCTGAGTTCAAGGACATTGAATTAAGCGGGGAATTTCTAAACACCAACGAAGGTGTGATTTTCAAGCTGGTAATATCCGGCCGCATTGCCGAGTATTTCGAGGAATATGGCTTATAACCGATTACTGACAATGCGCGACAACATCGAGGCTATACGTATGGCGTTTGACCTCGGTGTAAAAGGTCGCGGAGCGCAGAGTGCCGAGGAAATTGCAGTGCTGCGCAAGTATGCCGGATTCGGTGGGTTGAAGTGTATTCTCAACGATGCCGATGAACTGGCGGATGCCGCCAAATGGAGCAAGAGCGACATTGAACTGTTCGCTCCTACGGTGGAACTTCGTCGGCTGATACATGATTACAGCCACAATGACAGGGAGTTCAAGGGCTATATGGATTCTCTGAAAGCATCTGTGCTGACGGCGTTCTATACCGACAACCGCATAGTGGATACCATATCAGATGCTCTGAAATATTTCGGTGTCGAGGTGAAAAGTTTTCTGGAACCGTCTGCCGGACAGGGTGCTTTCATCGATTCTTTCCTGCGCAATGATAAATATCCCGGAGCTGAGGTACTGGCGTATGAGAAGGATTTGCTGACAGGCAAAATCCTCGGAGCTTTGCATCCCTCTATTCTCACTCGTGTAGAGGGCTTTGAGAAGATTGAGCATGACTTCAACGGATATTTCGATGTTGCTGCTTCCAATGTTCCTTTCGGGGATTTTGCTGTCGCTGACCCGGCGTATGCCGTGAGCAAGGAGATTGCATATCGTCAGGCAACCAAGACGATACACAATTATTTCTTTCTCAAAGCCATTGACCAAGTGCGTGATGGCGGTTTGGTTGCTTTCATCGCCTCGCAGGGCGTGATGAATGCTGCCAATCCGTTTGTGAGGATGGAACTTGTGAAACGTGCCGACCTCGTGGCGGCACTGCGTCTGCCCAACAACACGTTCAGCGAGAACGCCGGAACCGATGCCGGGTCCGACCTGATTATTCTCCAGAAACACACGGGAAAAAAGGCGTTGTCGGCAGACGAGGAGTTTTTCATACAGTCGGTAGTTGACCGGGGTACGAAAGTGTCGGGCAACAAGTTCTTTCAGGCGTTCCCGCAAAATGTGATATGCACCGATGCCAAAGTGGGTACAGACCAGTATGGAAAACCGGCTATTGTTTATACCCATACAGGTGGAGTCGAAGGTATTGCTGATGATTTGCGAAAGGCTCTTGATGAATCGTTGCACCTGCGTCTGAATCTGGAATTGTATAATTCCAACAGTATCAAGCCGCCTACGCCAGACCCTGTCAAACCGACACAGACACCCGAAGTCAAGCCGGAACCTACGAAGCAAAAGCCTCTTGCCGAGAAGATTGAGCAGAAGAATGAACCTCTTTTGAAGCAATATAAGGAGATGAAGAAGAAACATCCCGATGCCATTCTTATGTTCCGTGTAGGAGATTTCTATGAAATTTTCGGCAAGGATGCGGTTGAAGCGTCGGAAATTCTCGGTATAACTCTGACGCGCCGAATGAACGGAATTGACAACCGTATCGAGCTGGCGGGATTTCCACATCATGCTCTTGACACCTATCTGCCCAAACTTGCGCGGGCCGGAAAACGTGTGGCTATATGTGAGCAGCTTGAAGATCCCAAGCTGAAAAAGACTACCAAGCAAAGGGTAGTCGAAGAAGTCAAACCTGCGGCGCCAAAGGTGGATTCCAAGCCAAACCCGCCTAATGTGGAGCCAGCTCCGACGGCCCCTTCAAAGGAGATAGAAACAGACGGCAGCCCGGATTACAGCGATAATCCCGACCCTCGGCTTTTTGCCTATAATCTGTTCGGAGAGCTGGAACCCATCGGAAAACCGAAGCCTCAGCCCAAGGCAAAGGATGAATCCGACACGCCAAAGAGACCCTCTATTGATGTCAAAGATATTCCGGTCAAAAAATTCCGACCGCTCACTGAAAAAGAACTGGAGTTTTACGGTTCTTTGAACTGGGATGACAATCCGCCCATCAACGGGTTCTATGAAAC
>CAJMDR010000327.1 GCA_905212215.1 uncultured Porphyromonadaceae bacterium | reverse complement strand
TTCCGGCCTCGGCCATACGGCGTATGTCGGCATTGCTGATGTGCAGCAGATGGTCGGCAGAAACTGCGCAAAGGCCGGCGGCGAGTCCGCCTCCGCCAAGCTGCACAATCTCGTCGGCATGAAGCTTGATGCCGTATCCAAGCTCTTTGGCAGCCTCTAACAGACGGCGGCTGTCTTCAAGCTCAAACACCTCTTTTTCACAGAACACATCGCAGAACTTTGCTTTGCCGCGGAAACGGGGAAGCATCTCCTTGATGATGAGATCTGTGTACTCTGCCGTTCTGCCTTTGTATTCCCTCGGCACAGCATGTGCGCCCAAAAAGGTAGGGACTATGCGTATTCCCACTTCCGGATCTTTCTGCAACAAGGCAATGGCATCCAGCATACGTTCCTCGCTCTCTGTATCCAGACCATAACCGCTCTTTGCCTCAACGGTTGTAACACCCATGCGACGCATCTTTTCGAGCATCCAGCGGGCGTTGTCGGCAAGTTCATCCACAGAAGCTTTTCGGGTGGCATCCACAGTGCTTTGTATGCCACCACCCTTACGCATGATTTCCATGTAGCTCTGTCCTTCCAGACGCCAGCGGAACTCGTCGGCACGAAGACCGCCGAAAATGAGGTGTGTATGGCTGTCCACGAATCCGGGCATCACCACACATCCTTCGGCATCATATTGTTCGAAGGAAACGGGACTTAGAGTTAGGTAAACCGGCAGTTCCGCCATGGTGCCTATGCGGGCTATGCGCCCGTCAATCATAGCCACAAAGGCATTGTCAATCACCTTCAGGCAGCGCATGGCGAAGCCCTTCACGGCCTCTTTGCCTTGCGGCGTCACCACCTTGGCATTGACTATCAGCGTATTGTTGTGCATTCCTTCCATAGCCGGTATCGTTAATTATTCTTCCATGATGCGGCTTTCCAATACCTGGGCCATGGAGAAATCTTCCAGTCCGAGGTAATATTCAGCCGTGTCTATAAGAGCAGCCATAGGCACGAGACCTATGATTTCGCTGCCTGCTATTGTCACACCCCAACGGCGTGCCTCGAAGCGTACTGTTTCGAATACACGATAAAGGGCAGTGCGTGTGAAGTCAGTCATATTGATAGAAACCTGCACAATGCCGCGGTCTTCCAGGTCTACACCCATAGCCTTCACGAAGCGATAGCCACCATTGATGTGACGTATTTTCTTAGCGATGGCAGTTGCGATGTCAAGACGGTTGGTGTTTAAGTTGATATTGTATGCGACTAAAGGCATGCGTGCTCCTACAGCTACTGTGCCTGCGGTCGGATGACGCTCTGCCTCGCCAAAGTCGGGATGCCATTCCGGTTCTTTGATCTTTTCTGCCATTCCTTCGAATTCACCTTTACGGATAGCGGCAAGGTTCTGACGATAGGGTGCAGATGCCGATTTCTCATACAGGAACACAGGCAGTTTGAAGCGGTCGTAGATTTCTTTGCCTACTTCCTTGCTCAGTTCCACGCAGTCATCCATGGTATAGTTGCGGATGGGAATGAACGGTATCACATCCACAGCGCCCATACGAGGATGCTGGCCTTCATGCTTATTGAGGTCGATGAGTTCCACTGCGGTGCCTACAGCAGCTAAAACAGCATTCTTCAGCGGCTCAGGCTCACCAACAACCGTAACTACAAGACGGTTGTGGTTTTCGTCGTTGCTGTAATCGAGAAGTTTTACGCCTTCCTTGCCGCGGAAGTTGTCGATGATTTTTTCGATTTTGGCTTTGTCGCGTCCCTCGCTGAAATTAGGAACGCATTCTACTATGGTGTTCATGGTATTCAGGTTATATCTTGTTAAGGGGTGTATTTAAGAGGGCTGTCATAAAAACCACTTGGATGGTCTTTATGACATACCCATATTTTTTACAATAATTTGCGCAGTTTCTCAGCATCGGCCACAACAGGCTCTGTGATGCAGAAACCTTCGGGACCGTTGTCGTTCCATTCTTTCACTGTGCTCATGGCGTTCTCGTTGCGAGCCCAGGAACGACGTGCAACACCACCCATAACGTCCCAAAGCATTGCTTTGCGCAGGATGTTGTCAACACGTTCGCTACCGTCGAGGACCATGCCGAAACCGCCATTAATAGCTTTGCCTATACCTACGCCACCGCCATTGTGCAGAGCTACCAGACTCATTCCTCTGGCACAGTTACCGGCGAAGCATTGTACTGCCATGTCTGCCATGACATTGCTGCCGTCTTTGATATTGCTTGTCTCGCGGAAAGGAGAATCTGTACCACTTACATCGTGATGGTCACGACCAAGCATGATTGGACCTACCTCACCTTTGCGAACCATATCATTGAACTTAAGCGCTATGCGTAGGCGTCCAGCGGCATCCTGATAGAGGATACGTGCCTGAGTGCCGACAACGAGAGCATTTTTCTCTGCATCGCGTATCCAGTTGTAGTTGTCGCGGTCCTGGCCACGTCGGTTGACGTCTATACATTCCATTGCGGCATGGTCTGTCTTAACCAAATCCTCATGTTTTCCGCTCAGACATACCCAGCGGAAAGGTCCGTAGCCGAAGTCGAACAGCATCGGGCCCATAATATCTTCTACGTATGAAGGCCAGATGAAACCATCCTTGTCGTCAACGCCGTTATGAGAAATTTCTTTCAGGCCGGTATCGTAGATGGCCTTCATGAAAGCATTGCCATAGTCAAAGAAATAGGAGCCGCGGGCTACAAGTTCCTTTACTGCGTGGAAATGACGCTGAAGACTCTTGTCTACTTCTCCGCGGAACTTCTCGGGATTATTGTGGAGCATAGCCGTTCGCTCTTCGAAAGTGAGGGATACAGGACAATAACCGCCGTCGTAAACAGCATGACAGCTTGTCTGGTCACTGAGCAGTTCAATGTGCTCATTATGTTTCACCGCATACTCCAAGAGATCAACTACGTTGCCGTGATATGCTATGGAAATGGGTTCCTTGCGCTCCATGGCTTCTCTTGCCAGACGGAAAGCCTCGGAAATAGAGTCTGTAACTTCCTGCACCCATCCCTGGCTTCTTCGGGTTTCGATACGAGAGGCGTCTACCTCGGCAATGATTGCTGCGGCTCCCG
>CAJMDR010000326.1 GCA_905212215.1 uncultured Porphyromonadaceae bacterium | reverse complement strand
ATAATTCATTAACCTTAACAGTAGTAGAAAATTGAATTTGCGAAAAATCATAATAGCCTTACTGACATTGTTTGCAGTCATACCGGCTATAGCGGCACCATCAATTCATATCTCCCTCAGAAGAGGGGAAGCGGCGCCGTCTGTCGGGCAACCGTTCTACATTACTGTAAGGACAAATAATGTTGAAGGAGACTTGTCCCGGTCAAGAATTCAGGTTCCGGGGGCTAAAGTGCTATATATTGCCAACACTCAATCGGAACATTCCACAACTATCATAAACGGACAGGTATCTTCTACCTCTTCGGCAGTATACACCGTCACCCTACGTCCGGAGAAAGAAGGAACTTTGGTGATTCCACCTATACAAATTGGTGGTGTACGTTCCAATTCTCTGACGGTAAAAGTAGGCAAAGCGGGATCATCCTCCGGCAGAGCAGCCTCAGCTTCTTCTTCTGACGCTGATTTTGATCCGGGGCAGCAGAGTGCTTCACAACAACAGGGCTCAGGACCTCGTTTCATCGGTAAAGGTAACGACAACCTGTTCATGGTGGCCTCAATCAACAAGACCTCAGCTTATGAGAACGAAGCTCTTGTATACACTGTAAAATTATATTCAAGCTTCTCTTCTCTGCGATTCATTGGAGCCACGGAAGCACCGAAGTTCAACGGCTTCACGCTCGAAGACACCAATCCTAAGGTAGAAAGCCTTCACTTTGAAAGTTATAAAGGTAAGCAATATGCCTGTGCTGTAATAGCCCGCTACATCATCTTCCCACAGATGAAAGGACGACTTACCATACAGGGAAACCGCTATACCATAACCGCCGAATCAAGACCTGAATTCTGGGACCCATTCTGGGGTGTTATGTCGTACGGACGTCCTGTACAATTGAGTGTCCAGCCCAACGACCTTACAGTCGATGTTAAGCCTCTCCCCCAGCCACAACCTGCCGGATTCAGTGGTGGCGTGGGTAAATTCAAGATCTCAGCCTCCATGCCTACCCAAAGGCTGGCAACCAACGAGGCTGCTTCCATAGTATACACAGTAACAGGAAGTGGAAACATAAAATATATAACACTTCCCGATTTGGCAGGCATCTTCCCCAAACAGTTCGATGTTTCCACGCCTACCCCTCAGGTTACAGCAAATCCTGCAGGAAACACTGTCAGCGGTACGGTGAAGTTCGACTGCTCCATCATGCCTCTTGAAGAAGGCACTTTTGAGATTCCTGCTGTAGAACTGGTATATTTCGACCCGGAGAAGGGCACTTATGAAACAGTCCGCTCCCGCAGTTTCAAAGTAAATGTTTCTAAAGGCAAAGGTGGATCAGGTGCAGGAGGCCATATCCTCAAATTCGATGACAAGCTCATGCCTTATACCGAGCCGCTTGCAAAACAACACTATTTCTGGGGCGGCTCAGTGAATTATTGGTTGCTGTATCTCTACGCTTTTGCAATCACTGCTATATCGCTGACGTATATAGTGATACGCCGTCGCCGCATGGCCGATACAGAGAATCTCATGGCACGACGTGCAAGACGCATGAGTGACCGTCTGTTACGTCATGCCCGCAAGAGCATGAAGGCAAACCTACGCGAAAGATTCTTCGATCAGATTCTGACAGCCTTGTGGGGTTATGCCGCTCATAAGCTCCGTATGCAGGGCAGCGAGATGCAACGCTCGCTGATTGAAGCCAATTTCGCAACACATGGTGTGCCGCAGAAAGATATTGACAGCTTCATCGAAATCATTGACCGTTGCGAAGAAGCAAAATATGCAGGTTCCGGATTGGATATGCAAGAAGTCTACGACAAAGCCGGTGAAGCCATCCGTTCAATAGATGCCTCTTTCAAAAAATGATGCTGAAGAATTCCCACATGAAGCGCTATATTTCAATAATCATATTCCTGACGCTCTTCATACCTGTTTCAAGAGCACAGGGAAACATTGCAGAGGCTGACTCCCTCTATGCCAAAGGACAATACAATCAGGCATTGCAGTTATATGAACAGGCTGAACGGTCGCAAGGCACCTCTGCAGCCATGTTATTCAATATGGGAAACGCTGCGGTCCGTGCCAACCGTTACGGAACTGCAATGGTGGCTTACCAGCGTGCCGCAGCTCTTGATCCGGGAAACTCACGGATAAGAAACAATATATATTATTTGCTGGAGAAGGTTGATGACCGCAATGCAGCAAAGTTAGGCTCCAAGAAAGGCGATGTTGCGCATCCTACGCCGTCGGCATTGGAATCTTTATGGCTTGCCATAACAGCAAAAGTAAATCCTGGTCTCTGGGCAGGGATTGCATTGGCTACTTTCCTGCTTTGTCTCGCCGGAATAATGGTATATGTCCTTTCCGGGAATGTAATGCTGCGTAAAGGAGGCTTTTTCACCTCCTTCATCTGCCTGGCGCTTACAGTAATCTGCGGCATTTTCACCATGACCGCCCGCCGTCATTGGCAACATCGGGACACATGTGTGGTAACAGCTTTCGAAACCACTCCCCTACCCAAGCCTGATGAGAAAGCCAACACAACCTTGACACCTCTTGTAGCCGGCACGTTGCTTACCATGCCGGAAACCTCCGACACCGTTCCTGCAGGTTGGGTCTTCGTCCGCCTCAACGATGTCACCTCCGGCTACGTCCCCGCATCCGACATCACAAAACTATAGATGACAGATGTGATTCGTTGTTGTCACAGGGTGTTCACCAGATTAGTTGTTTTTGCAGGGAAAGGTTAGAGTGTAAAGAGGAGACTTTGTCATAGGTTATGAATTTCACTCTGGATTTAATCCGAGAGAATATTGACGCACTGATCTTATCCTTGAATTCATTTTCTCTATGGCTATTCGCTACAATGATGAAGAAAAGAAATCCTGAAGTTCGTAGAATTTCGATAAAGAATTCTTGATATCTGTAGTATGCTCTACTTCATAAAAGTGAGTAGGCATACTTCGTTCATTGAACCAAACCACATCCACAGTTCTTGCTTTGCGCAAAAGACACTCAAAAGTAAATTGCGGAATACTTTTATGGTCAGTCAATTCACCAAGCTCCTTGCCTAAAAACAACCGATGCTGATCTTGTGGCGG
>CAJMDR010000325.1 GCA_905212215.1 uncultured Porphyromonadaceae bacterium | reverse complement strand
ATCATTAACTCAACTTCATCATTTTTGAAATTCGTAAATAAGTAGAAACAACTTCTAAATCAAAGAGAGGCTGTGCCATCATCATTTTGGCACAGCCTCTCTTCTCTGTTAGATTATATGTCTCAGTGCGTCATTATGCACTGCAGTAGATATCCCTATCGTATGAGTTTGAGGGTTTTGGCGGCTGTTGCGGTCTGCAGTCGGGCGATGTAGATGCCTGCGCCGAGGCCGTCAAGAGCGATGGCATCGGAGCCGTAGCCCTTCCTTTGCATCACCTTCCTTCCGTCGCTGCCATACACAGTCACCGTCCATGCCCCCTCCGCAGTAATCGAAAGCAGGTCGTCTTCCATCGTCATAGTCGCACCGCTCTCCTCTACAGAAGACACTCCAAGATTGTTTTTCCACAGTACATTCCCATTCATGTCCTCAAAAGATTTCAATAGGGGATAAATACTGTAGATGTACAAATAACCAGCTTTGGGATATGGGAAAGGAAACTCTTTTTCCATGATACATCCTATTCCCTCGATTACCGGTGTGGTATAATGGTCAAGTTCAGGACCAAAGTGTTTGATGTACTGGACTTTTGTATCTATATCCTTAACCTTTGTGTACTTTACGGAATCCACAACTTTCTTGTTGCTGTAACCATATTCACGGAGTATTAAGTCATCGGAGGAATTCGGAAGCAGTTTCCATGATTTTCCTGTATTAAGGGAGAAATCGTAAATGACCATCTCTGATTCGCCGTAAGGCAGCGAGCCCGTTTGCATTGTGGCGTTTCCGCGTCTTCCGTCGAAACCCATGTAACGGAATACCTTCCCGCCTTCCTGTCTCAGAAGTGCAAATTTCTTTGGTGCCGAGGCAGCGGAGTCAAGGTATTGCCTGTAACAGACTTTATACTCTTTGCCGTTTATAGTTTCGGTTCCCTTGAAATACAGATAATAATAATCCGTTTTACCAGATCCATACTGAGGTGGCTGTTCATATAGCCACTTCACACCCTCTCGTACAATCGGAGCGTCACCTTGCGCTAATGCCGTGCAGTATCCTGATAGAACCGCAACAAGCGCGATGATTATGTTCAGTATTCTGTTCATAGTTGCTCAATTGTTACGTTTGCTCCCTGCTCAACAGTGAGCGAGTGGTTGATGGTTGTATTCTTTGCGCGGATGGTAAGTTTACCACCTTTCAGTATGGTGCCACCGTTGATGGTAACTTCTCCGTCGCAGAAGATGATTACCTCACCCCGTGACCCGATTCCAAGACCGGAACCGCCTGTGTTGAGCGGCACTACAGGCTGGTCAATCCCCTGGCTGCATCGCAAAGCTCCTGTAAGGATATTGCCTTTGGGAAGGACCCTTAGCTGTGCCTGAGCGCAGACTGTTGCGCAGACAAGCATGAAAAAAATGGCAGTTTTTCTCATAATGTTTTGTGTTAGTTAAAGTTATGTGCAAATTTTAAAAAAAATATCTTCAGACTTATCCAAATATTCCGCAAGAAAAATTTAAAAAGACATTGATTTCTTAAACTCAGGTTAACTATGACTGTAATTTTAGGCAAGAATTCTTTCATTAATTTTTGTCATCCTCATTCAGGAAGTGGCATGAGCCAGCCCGAGGTGTCGGGGTCGTCGGGCTGAGGTGTGCGTGGTGTGGCGTTCTCCTGGTTTGTTTTTGTGGTAAGCGATTCTTTCTGTTTGGGAATAGATTCCATGTCTACCATCTCGCTTACGGACTCATAGTCCGCCTGTGCAGCAAGGCGGGCATGGGCATCGGCAAGGGCATGGCGCAGATGCTCTATGCGTCGCTCATAGCTGTGTCGCATATCATCAATATGATCCAGGCGACTTGCAATCTCATTCATCGCGGCATCCGTCTCGGCACGTTCTTCCTTCAAGGTCTTGCGTAGCTCGGCCTCTCTTTCCTCCGATTTGGTGGCTCTCTCCTCCAAAGCGGAACATTTCCTGCGATATAACTCAACCTTACGAGCAGTCTCGGAAAGCAATCCTTTCTTGTCAGACAATTCCTTTTTTAGCCGTTCTTCGCTTTTCAGCCAACCTTCTTTTTCCGAGCCAACGGCATGCAACTCCTCTTCAAGAGCGGAGATTCTCTTTTTTAGCTCCGGAACGGACTGCATGGCACGTAATGCCCGGCGGGGATGAAGATATGGGTCAAAGAAACTCATTGAAGTTGTTTCGACTTATTTCTTGACTTCATTGTCAGGAATCCTCCTCGGATAGAATCACCGCTCCGGCCGATTTACGACCGTTGACGGCTATGGTTAGCGGCTTCTCGAAACGCACCATGCGCAGAGAATCCTCTTCGTAGAGTGCAGGCATGGAGTCAAGCAGCGACATATCCACATATCCCTGTCCCGCAGGAGTGTCGATGGTGAAATATGCCACGCCGAACGAGGTAAGGTTCTGGAAAAAGTGCGTGCCTTGCGACGGCTCAATGCGGTAGCCCTCCATGGCAGATTCCACTATCAGTCTTGCTCCCGCTATCTGCGGCCAGGTAACAGGTATGCCGAGCGCCGGGTCAGAGCTTCCCCACCGTCCGGGTCCCATGAGGATATACGGTTCATCCTCCTCGGTGAGGCGTTTGTTCAGCTCCGCCACCTTGATTGCCAAGGCGGGATTAAGCAGCGAGTCGTAGCGCTTAGGGTCTACATACACTACCGTACGTACACCATCGGTGATGCCATGGCCCAAGGCTGTGGCGGCACGAAGCAGAAGACGATTGTCCGGAAAGGTGGTGAGGTTGTCGTCAAGCATCTCTTTCGAATCCACTATGGGGCGTATCTGAAGCCAGAACACATCTCCCTTTTTCTTCTCGCCCATCGCCTTAGGGTTTATCATCCCGGCGAACTCTATCTCCACAGGACGCGAAAATGCCTTCTGTCCTGTCTCAAGCATGAATTTCACTACTTCAGGCAACGGGAACACTCCATGGTTGAGGACATTGGCAAAGGTCACCACTTTTCTTCCCGGTCCCGCATCAGTGTCACGCAACCGGGAATCGGCAACATCGTAGGTGGAGAGGGTAAACCGTAACGCTCCGCTTTTCGCTGCCTCGCCTACCTGAAGCGAGCATA
>CAJMDR010000324.1 GCA_905212215.1 uncultured Porphyromonadaceae bacterium | reverse complement strand
GGTGTCAACGTCGGAGCGGTCGAAGTCGTAGCCGCCGACGTAGCCTTTCAGAGAGATATGATAAGATGTTTTGGACATGGCAAAACTTTGTTTGCCACGAAATTATATCTGTATATAAGGAGGTTAAAAGACAGCAGGAACCAAAGAAAATACTTAACTTTGCAAAAACTAACCTAAAACAACACGACATGGAAGCATTGGTGATTGTGATCGACATCATTCTGTTTATATTGTGGCTCATCCTTCTCTACAAGGTCTGGCAGATGACCAACAACGTGGCGGAGATGAAGAGCTACTTCTGCAAACCGGAAGAAAAGAAAGTCTCGGCCTTCAAAGTAGCGGCGAGACTCAAGCTCCTCGGCAGAACCGAAGAGGCGTTGAAGATTATGGATGAGCGCCTGGAAGAGCTTAACCTTTCAATGACAAAGAAACTTGATGAAGATACCCCGGCGCAAACAATTCAGAAAACGTGGGGAGCCTACATGAAGGGATACGACAAGGTTTACAAATACCTTGGAGCAGAGCTGCCGGAGAAGTACCGGGATTTCAATTTCCAGGAATACGCCGACACAGTTAAAAGAATAGCCAACGGCTGAACACCTTACTTCATCATCACCACACACGGCACAAGCGACTTTATTGCAGTGTGCCGTACCTCGTAAGCATATCCGGCGCTGTCTCCTGAGATCTTTTCATATTCCACCACAGGGCGCGGGCATTCCCTGGAGCCGATCAGCCATGACTTGCCGTTGACGTCTTCCACCACGAAAGCAGGCACTGCGCCATGAGGTATGGTTTGTGAAGAATTGAATTTCAGAGTAACGGTGTCCTGCTGTGCGGCGCCGTCGCGCACCGTCTTGCACTCGCACGTCGGCTCTCCGAAAAATTCAAGATGGTGAACGTCGGCCAGCACCGACACCGCAATGCCGCAGATGCCATTGAGGTCTACGCGCCGGGGAAGGCGTTGGCATTCCACCCATCCTATGCTTTTTATTCCCGGCAGAATTTGTTTTGAAGTCTTCATGATAACAGAAATATCCAAAATAACAGAAATCCCAGAAATCCCAGAATTGAATTTCCGAGGCTCTGAAATCAAGTTGTTTTTTCCTTATAATACTTGTTTTTTGCGTTCAGCTTCTTGAGATAGATGTTTCTCTGGCGCTGATAGCGTTTGGCAATGGCGTTCCAGTTTTTCTCAGTCAGCTCTATGCCGTGTTTCTCCATCCACGCATAAATCAGTTCATCCTGGCGGGAAGTTATTTTGCCGAAGTGGTGGAGCTCGTTCCAGAGGTCTATGTCGAAGCGGTTTCGGATTACAGCCAGTAGCGCCGACATGGCCCGTTGCGGGAGATAGTTGAACACCTCCGGCGGGCGGTTGCGGAAAGAGGGAATAAAGATCGGCAACATCCCCTCCTCCCTTCGTTGCGGCAGCATCCCTTCCGGACGATGTGCCAGATAAACTTCCAGAATCTTGCTTTCCACCGACCCCCGCGTCAGCGTCACCGGCACCCCTCCTCCCTGCTCATGAACGAACCATTGAGAGAGGTACTCTTCCAGTCTTAAGTATAAACAGAATTGGCTCATGGTAAAAACACTATGCGAATTTAACGAAAATCCGCGACATACGCAACAATTTGGCATTAAAAAATGACATACCCTTTCTTATATGCAATATGAGTGCGGTTGCGGTGACAGAGAAAATTTTTAAAAATTTTGCGAAGGGTACCTGAAACCGTAAGACAAGTAAGACAAATAAGACAGCGCGAAGAGGCCGTTTCATAACCCTCTGAGAGTCAGTTATTTATATTTATTTCTTATTAAATAAAGAGAAATATATATAAGGATGGCTGTCTTATTTTGTCTTACGGGTTTAGACAAAAATGCTGTTTGTCTTATTTTGTCTTAATTTGTCTTACGCCAAAATCGGCGCTGAACCCGCATGGATAAAGGGATGTCTTACGTGTCTTAATTGTCTTGCCGAAATGCCGGGTGTTGAAAATTAATTTTTAAGGGGGTGGGCGCACGAGAAATGTTCATAGTTCATGGTTCATGGTTCATTGATTCGGACAGCGGGACTATTCAATTCAAAAACTCAATAACTCATTAACTCATCAACTCAAATAAAAAACGCCCGCTTTCACAAGCGGACGCCCTTTACAGTCAATAATTAAGACTACACGAAAAACAAAACCTGTTCAGGTCAGAATGGCATATCCTCCTTATCAGTCTCTTCTGCCCCGAACTGAATTGACCCTTGTACATCTTGTGGTTTAACATCTGCCGGGTTTTGCGCCTCTATCTCTTCGTCCAGCGCCTCGGCCTCGCTCATCTTGAACGATTCAAGCGATATATCGAACTCCGCCTTCACGGCCTCATAGTCGAAGGCAAGCGTTGTCAGGCGGGTGTTGTAAGTCATTTTCTGCTGTGCCTCGACAGTATATTCCGGTGTTCCCATGCCGTTGAGCTTCATCAGGCGCACCTGTTTGCGGCCAAGATATTGCGTCGACATCTCCAGGAAAGGCTGTAAAGTAGGGAAGTCAATCTTCGATGCTGCGGCGTTAAGCCCGGAGCGTGAGGCAAGAACCTGCTCCACGCCGTCGTAGTAAACATATAATATAGGTCTGAGGCCGTCGAAGTCATAGCGTTTCCCTTTCCCGGAAGGAATGAAACGCCGTTCGGCCACAATACGGAAATGGGCGCCTTCAATGATGCGTCCGTTCATATAAAGAGAAGCAAACAGTTTCCAGAAGTCGGCCAGCTCCGACTTCTTCTTCACCATCTCGTTCTGCATCTTCATACCTTTAAGCGTTATCTCGAAGAGGTCACGGTACGAGAACGGCACATCAATCAGCGCCTCGGCGGTACGGAACGCCGCCAGCTGTCGAAGATACGGTCTTTTATCGACTCGCTGCCCAGCCGTTCCATCAGCTCCTCCGAGCATGAGGAATAGACCTCGGCATAACGTTTCTCGAATGCGTCGCGCAATTGCAGCAGCTCAATGGTAAGGTGTGAGTTATGGCGGTGCGACAGCTCCTTCAGCTCCTTGAAGCGCCGTTTCTCCTCCAGGGAGTGTTCCGTGCGGGAGTAGGAGAGATGTATCACGCGAGTAA
>CAJMDR010000323.1 GCA_905212215.1 uncultured Porphyromonadaceae bacterium | reverse complement strand
AGTCTCGGCCCCGAGGGTAAATGTTAGTCGGTTGCCTTCTACGGAGAAGCTGTTGGTTTCTTCAAGAGTGCTTTCCACACCACCGTGGCCGATGGAGAAGGAGACGGGAGCCGAAGGATCGGAATAGATATAGGTTATCTCACCGATGCTTACCGTCTCGGCGCCTGCTATTACGCGCACTTCGAGGCGTACATTCTTTTCGGAAGCGGCGGGGAAGGAAGCGCTGTTGGTTTCGGAGGTAAGTTCTTTGTAGAACGATACCACGTCCTGACCCTTTGCCTTGACTTGCGAAACCACTATTGAGTTTATGAAGAGCTTGTTGTCGCCGCTGTAGATGAATACCACGCGGCAGCTGTCAGTTCCGGCGGTGAAGTTGAAGTTATAGTCGGCAAAGCCCTTTGAGAGTGTTATCTCCTTAGCCTGGAGGGTGTCGCCCTTGACGTTTACGAGCGCTACCTTTGCGGTGTCACCCTCGTAGAAAGTGCCGAAAGCGCCGGCCGCCATGTTAGCCTTGACGGTGAAGTCGCCTGTCTTGCCTTTCAGGTTGAGGAAGGGAGAGGAGAGCCATCCTGTGCTGCTGAAGGGAGAGATAGCCATGTGTCCCTTTGCGAGAGCGAGGTCTTCGCCGGTCCAGCCTGTGGTGTTGGTGAAGTCGTCGAGATTGTCGCGGAAGATGAAGTCTACGGCGTCGAGACTGCCCTGTGTCACCTTGTCGAACGGTTCGTTGATCAGGTCCACGTTCATGTCTTCGGGGCAGGTATAGATGCGGTTTGCGGTGAGGCGGTAGAACTGGGCGTCGACAACGTTATCCCATGTGCAGGAAACTATGCCCTGGTCGTAGACGGCGTTGAAGTTCTTCGGCACGGCGAGGAAGTATATTACCTTCACCACGCGGATTTCCTCGGAAGGCTCAGAGAAACCTGTGCCGTTTGTGGCGCTTACGGTGTAGTAATATGTTACGGCGGGGTCAAGGCCGGTAACTTTGTAGGAGAGCTTGTTGCCCACGTTCTCGTCCTTGATCTTATACACTTTTTCGCTGCCGTTGTAGCTGTATACGTTGAGGATGTATGCGGTAGCTCCCGGCACACTGCTCCAGCTTGCGGTGAAGGAAGTTCCGTCGGCCTGCGAGGGCTGTTTGACGGTGGGTGTTGCCACGAAGGAGGGACTCTGCTCTATCTTGAGGTTCTGCACCAGGACGCCGCTGGCGGAAAGCACCGGTTCCACGCGGATGTTGCTGGAAGAGGAGCCGCCTGCCGTGATGACGGTGATGGTGTGCCATGCCGAGTCCTGAAGCATGACCTGGTGAGCGTTGCTCGACGAGTATCCGCACGAAATTTTGCAGATGCCGCCGTAGCTGTCTATCATCCTGACACGGGAGGTCACTTTCATCACGCCTCCGTTAGCGGCCATGTTCATGCTCTTGGTGCGAACATATCCGCCATCCTTGATCAGCAGGGCGCCACCGGCCTGCGCTATCTTGCTGGTGAGCCAGCTGGGGAAAAAGGAGCTGAAGGAGCCTGTGCCGTAGCTGGGGAAGTCTACGGGCGCTTCGGGCGAGCCTTGTGTGAACTGTGTGAAATCGGCATCGAGGACCACAGTGACGTCATCGTTCGCAGCGCGCAACGACAAGGGAAGGGCCAGCAGGAGGGCGGCCAACAGGGAATGGAGTAACAGTTTTTTCACTTTGAAAATTGTTTAGTTGTTCTTACTGTGTGTTTATACTATCTCTGATTGTTTGCTCTTCGATTGTTGGTACTGACAAAAAGTAGTTCCGGCTAATCGGGACGGCAAAGTTAAGCATAAAACACTGATACAGAAAATTTTGTTGTGGGAAAATTGCAGAAAAAAAAGCCGATTTTGGGAAAATAAGGAGTTTAAGGGCTTTAAGGAGTTTAATGGGAACTGCGAGGAAGAAGTCTGAATTAAGTAAAGTTAAAAGTGTTAATTAGTATTTATATTCAGATAAAGCAAGTCTGAAATTTGTTATCTTTGCAACACAATCTAAGATTCATTGGATAACTCCAATTAAATCCAGAATCTCCTTAATCAGCAGACAGCTCATTAAGACCTAAAACCCGGTATTCCTACTGCCGGGTTTTTCTGTTCCGTGTAGGAAGCGGAACGCCACGCGGTAGTTAATCCGCAGAAAGGAGTTATTTAATGAAATCGAAGATTGTAAATGGTAAGCGCTATAAGCTGATATTCCGGCCTTATATTCGCAAGAGCGGTAAATTAGTTTACCCGAAAAGGTCGAAGGCATTCCCCATGTGGGTGCCGGAATAAGGCTTAGAACGTAAGCCGGAGGGCGACGGTGGGTAGGAGACCGCCGTCCTTTTTTAAGAGGAACGGTAACTTGCTTCAGCGATCATAGAACTCATATTACTCATAGAACTCCCAGTACTCACAGTACTCAAAGGAAGCCGCATTTTTGTAACAGAGCCGAATTTATTAATTTTGCATTGTGAATGAGAAATAATGTGCGGGCATGGCAATAAATTGCTGTGGCCGTAACGTTGTATACAACATAGCTGACTGTATGACATACCGTTACGATTATCTTGTTATCGGCTCGGGCATAGCAGGCCTGAGTTTCGCGCTTAAGTCGGCGCGTCATGGCCGTGTGGCCCTGATTTGCAAAACCACTCTTGAGGAAGCCAACACTTTCTACGCGCAGGGTGGCGTGGCCTCGGTGACGAATCTCGAGGTGGACGATTTCGACAAGCATATCCACGACACCATGGTTGCGGGAGACTGGCTGTCGGACCCCGCCGCGGTGGAGAAGGTGGTGCGCAATGCCCCGGAACAGATACGGCAGCTAATCGACTGGGGCGTGAACTTCGACAAGAACAGCGACGGCAGTTTCGACCTGCACCGAGAGGGAGGCCACAGCGAGTTCCGAATACTTCACCACAAGGACAATACCGGAGCCGAAATTCAGGAAAAATTGGTTGAGGCAGTGCGCCGCAACCCGAACATAGACATCTTCGAGAACCGTTTCGCCATTGAAATACTTACTCAGCACCACTTGGGCAAGATAGTAACGCGCCGTACCCCCGACATTACCTGCTACGGAGCTTACGTGCTCAACGAGGCATCGGGTCAGGTGGATACTTTCC
>CAJMDR010000322.1 GCA_905212215.1 uncultured Porphyromonadaceae bacterium | reverse complement strand
GTGAGGAGAACGACACGAAGGATGTTGGTGATTTTCTTTTCCATATTTTAGTCGGTTTTGTTGTTTTTCGATATACAAAGGTAATATTTTCCCGTCTGTCCGAGAAAGAGCCGGCCGATATTTTTGTGTGAACCAATTGCCTTATTGTTTGAAAAGCATTATCTTTGTGCCTGAAGAGACCATGCAGAAAGAAGAGACAACCGACAGTGTTCTTAATGAACAGCAACTTGCGGCGGCACGTTATGAGGGCCGCAACCTGCTTGTGCTTGCGGGTGCAGGCACAGGTAAAACCCGTACTATCATTGCCAGGGCACGGCATCTGCTGGAGAGCGGGGTATCGCCGGGTAGGATACTTATCCTCTCCTTCACCCGGAAATCGGCCAAGGAGATAGTGGATCGTCTGCAATCGGCGCTTCCGAAACGGAGCGATGAGCTGAAGGGTCAGACATTCCATTCCTGGTGCATGGAGATGATAGAGCGCAATCCCGGTGTGTTCGCCTTCGGTAAGTTCACCGTCATGGATGAAGATGACCGTCTGAGTGCCTTCAAATTAGTGTGCGGGCGTAATTTCAAGGCCGCTAATTTCATAAAGCCGGAACAGCTTGCCGATGTCTACAGCTATGCTGTGAATGCCTGCTGCAACCTCTCCACGTCGCTGCAACGTCAACTCTTCAACGGCCGTACTGACCAAAGCACACGCAACGCCATACTATCCAAACGGCCTGTCTATGAGAATGCCATACGCAAATACATCGAGTTCAAGCGTCAGCACCGCTATTTGGACTATGACGACATTCTACAACGTGTTGCGGCTGGATTACGCAAGAATCCGGAAGCAGCGGAGCATTTGGCGGCGCATTACGACCATATCCTGATTGACGAGATGCAGGATACCAATCCGCTGCAATATCGTCTTTTGGAGTCGTTTTGGGGACGTTGCAGCCTGTTCTGCGTAGGCGATGACGCGCAGAGCATCTACGGCTTCCGTGGCGCTGATTTCCAGTCAGTGCATACTTTCACCAAAGTGGTTCCGGATGCTGATGTGATGCGGCTGACGCTCAACTACCGTTCTACACAGCCTATACTAGACTTCGCAAACTGGGTGTTGCGCCGTTCGCCGTTGAACTACGACAAGGATCTTGTTGCGGCGCGGGGAAAGGGTGAGATGCCGTTGCTGATTCATTACGGCCAGGAATGGGATCAGGCAAGAGACATTGTTATGCGCATCCGCGATTCCATTGGTCTGCAAGGATGCAAGTATAGCGACAATATGGTCCTCAGCCGATCCAATCATGGCATGAGGGCTGTGGAAGCTTGTCTTATAGAGACTGGTATTCCATACGTGGTGTTCGGCGGTACCTCGCTGATGAAATCGGCCCATGTGCGCGATGTGGTGTCGGCTATGCGTATTGTGGCTAATCCTCGCGATGAGCTTGCCTGGATGCGCTATCTGAAACTGTTCGAGGGTGTGGGAGACATCACCGCCGCGAAAATCATCAATGTGCTGTTGGAGAAGGATACGTTGCAACAATGTCTTGAGAGTCTGATAATAGATTTTCGTCTTCCGGCAGAGGCGGCAACTACACTCCAGGCCATAAACGACTTGCAGCGGGAAGTGGATAAGGCCATTAAGGCGGCGTTCGAGGGACTGGAAAAGATTCTCAGCCATATATATAAGGAAGACTGGAGTAAACGAAGCCGCGACCTGCCTATCTTGCAGAAGATAGGAGCATCTGCCGACAGTATAGCCGCTTTCCTCGCCGAGTATGTTCTTGACCCTTCTCTGGAGACAGGGCGTAAGGAAGAAGGTCATGCCGATGATTATGTAACGCTGACTACTATCCATTCCGCCAAAGGTCTTGAAGCCGCCAACTGCTATCTGCTGAATGTGAGCTATAGCGCTTATCCGTCTCCGAAAGCGGTTGAGCAGGGCGAAGAGGCAATAGAGGAGGACCGTCGTTGTCTGTATGTCGCGCTCACCAGGGCAAAGGACAGGCTTTTCATTTACCGCAGTGTGCTCGCTACAAGGGTGAACGACCCTGAGGCGGGTGCGGAACAGTCGAGATTGTATTTCCTGAACGACCTCCCCACAAGTCTCTATGAGTTCTGCGATGTACGCTACGGCACCAATGCCTGGAAGCCGTATCAAGGCAAAGAGATAAAATTCGATGATGCCGATGATTTCGATTTCAGCTGATGAAATGGAAAGGAATGAGTGCTTTGAGTACATTATGTAATCAAAACTCTTTTTGTAATCCTCTAAAAATAAAAAGTGCCGCGACAGCAACTTCGCGGCACTTTCCAATCACTAAAACCTTTATTCCGAGCGGTTCTCTCGGTTGAATATATGCCTCAGACGGCTGAAAATGCGTGAGGCTGTAGCTTTGGTAGGCTCTATGTTCGGGCTTCCTTTAAGGCTTTCTATCGCGGCTTTCTCTGTGTCGCTGAGGTTCTCGGGAATGTAGACCATTACGTTCACCAAGAGGTCACCTTTTATATTGGTGTTTATCTGAGGCAGACCTTTGCCGCGCAGACGAAGTACCTTCCCGGGCTGGGTGCCGGCGGGTATCTTGATTCTCGCACGACCTCCTACGGTAGGAATCTCGGCGGAACCTCCTATGGCTGCCGTGGGGAAGTCAAGCATGAGGTTATAGATCAGGTCGTTGCCGTCGCGGAGCAGTTCCGAATCCTTCTCTTCCTGAATGACGATGAGCAGGTCGCCGTTGATGCCTTTGCCGCCACGGGGTGCGTTGCCTTTGCCCGGCAAAGTAAGCACCATGTCGTTCTCCACTCCGGCGGGAATGTAGAAGTTTACTACCTCTTCCTTGCGCTCCAGACCTTCGCCGTTGCAGTGCGGACATTTCTTTTCAACTACTTTGCCTTCGCCCTGACATTCGGGACATACGTCCTCGCTCTCCATGACGCCCATTATGGTCTGGTGGCGTGTGCGTACATATCCTGAACCATGGCATGTACTGCATTCGTGGAAGGCTGTTCCATTTTCTGCGCCGGTACCCCCGCATGCGGAGCAGGCCACCATGCGCGGAATGCGGAGTTTCTTCTCCACGCCGTTCATGATGTCGCTGATGTTCACCTTCACCTTTATGCGCAGGTCGGAGCCTTTACGCTGACGCTGTTGTGGCCT
>CAJMDR010000321.1 GCA_905212215.1 uncultured Porphyromonadaceae bacterium | reverse complement strand
CGGTGCCATCGGCGGAACGACGGTCGCCGTCGCGGCCGCGACCTTCGGCCTCATCTTCGGCGCCAATGCCCTTTTCATAGCCCTCGGCGCAACCTTGGCGCCTCGGTTCCGCATCATGAAGCAGGCAATGGTGCTGGGCACCGCCGGAATGTTCATTTTCTCGCTGGCATTGGCAGCGGTAATGTGGTGGCATCTACCCTTCGTCTATTATGAAGTGGTTGCGATACCTCTCATGGTGTGCTTAGGCATGATATTCTCCAGCGTCAACACCCTTGCCATGGACGTAGGGCGTGAGGAGGCAGGCACAGCCTCAGCTATCCTTGGCGTAGTAAAATATATCCTCGCCGCCATAGTGTCGCCTCTATGCGGCATCGGCAACCTGATGCATTCCTCAGCCGTCACCATCTCCGTGGTGGCTGTCATAGCCCTTGTCTTCGCCTATCTCGCCTACAGGATGTCACCGCTCCAGGACATGGTGAAAAAGCACTCCACTTCCCCCAGACACTGATTTTAAACCGAGTTGATTATAAAGTCAATCATCCGGTAACTTCCTGATTCTAAGGAAGCTATTTTATTATGCAAAAAAAATGTTAAATAACATTTGCCGTATTAAAAAATACTCTTAACTTTGCTGCCAAATTAAACCATACAAAATCTTAAGCATGAGAAAATTCAAGTCATTATTGCTCATGGCAGTCGCCGTGGCAGCGACAACATTCCAGACCTCGGCACAGGAACTGAGAGGAGGCGTGGAGGCCGGACTCAATCTCTCGCGCCCTGAATTCCACGAAGCAAAAGCCACTACCTGCGGGTTCTATGTGGGAGTCAAAGGCGAGTTAGGGCTGAAGTCCGCGACAAAAGGATGGTTCATCGACGGCGCCATGCTGCTCTCGTCAAAGCCGATGCTGACGAAATCCGGTTTCGTGGATTACTCGGCAATCACTCCATCCCTTACCGGAAAGTACGTGGAACAAGGTTCCTTTACTCCTTACTATCTTGAGTTCCCGTTCCACATCGGCTACAAGTTCCGGATAGCCGACGGCTACACCATCTACCCCTCGGCAGGCCCATATGTGGCATTGGGTCTCTTCGGCAAGACGACATGGGAAGGCTTCAATGCCGACAATGGAGAAAAATTCACCACAAGCTATGGAAGTCCTTTCAAGAACGGATACAAGCGTTTCGACGGCGGAGTAAACTTCGCGGTGGGAGTGGAGATTCAGAAACATTTCCAGGTAAACCTGAAATATTCCATGGGCTTTGTCGAGAACAACTGTTTCTACAACAGAGTATTCTCGGCAGGAGTAGCCTGGATGTTCTGATAATAAAGCTGTAACGACATAAGCGGCTGTGAATTACAGTCCCACATAAGTCAGCGCCGGCACTTACGTCTACGCTGATTTTCTGTTGTCTGCTAAGCGTATGCAAAGGCATTTTCATTATACGGCAAAAAACACTATCTTTGCAGTCGTAGAACCTCATCGCCATGATAGAGATAATAAATTTTGACAAACGGCCGTCGTTGGTAAGCGTATATATGTCTGAACTGCGCGATGTGCACATTCAGCATGACCCGCTGCGGTTCCGCACAAACCTGCAGCGAATAGGCCAGATAATGGCATACGAAATCAGCCGGCGTCTTGAATATAAGGAACGCGAAGTCACCACCCCTCTGGGTACAAGCCTATGCCATGTGCCTGTAGACGAACCTGTACTCGCCACAATCATGCGTGCCGGGATTCCGTTCCATCAGGGATTCCTCAGCTTCTTCGACTATGCCGAGAATGCCTTCGTAAGCGCTTACCGCCGCTACAAGGAGAAAGGAGATTCCTTCGATGTGCTGATAGAATATCTCGCCTCTCCTTCCATAGACGACAAGACTCTCATCATCGCCGACCCGATGCTCGCCACCGGAGCAAGCATGGAACTCGCCTATCGCGCCCTGCTGAGCAAAGGTAATCCGAAGAGCATTCACATTGCATCCGTAATAGCCTCGCAGCAGGCAGTGGACTATATTACCGATGTGTTCCCCGACGAACGGACCACCGTATGGCTCGGTGCTATCGACGAACATATCAACGAACATTCCTACATAGTTCCGGGCTTGGGCGATGCCGGAGACCTGGCATACGGCACCAAATCCTGATTCCGCGAAAGCCTTAATTTTCTGCTACCATGATACTGCGGAGTGCCGAAATCCTTAACTTCAAGAACATTGCGGAGGCGAGGCTGGACTTCTCGCCCAAGGTAAACTGCGTCTTGGGGAGCAACGCCATGGGAAAGAGCAATCTGCTGGAAGCGGTGCATTTCCTCAGCTTCCTGCGCGGTTTCCGCACGTTGCCCGACGCAGAGTATATGCGTCACAACGAAGACACGATGCTGCTCAAAGGGCAATATGGCAGCGACGACGGCACGTCCTTCTCACTTTCTGTGGGAATGACACGCGGCAAACGCAAGTCGGTGCGCGCCGACGGAAAGGAATACAAACGTGTGTCGCAGCACATTGGCCGGTTCCCGCTGGTGATGGTAGCGCCGCAGGATACTTCCATAGTGCAGGGTTCCGGTCAGGAACGCCGCCGTTTCATGGATATGGTTATTTCGCAGGCTGACGGAGCCTATCTGCAGCATCTTGTGCGCTATAACCGCTCTCTGGAGAGCCGCAACCGCATGCTCCGTTCCGGTATCCGCGACGACCTGTTGTATGAGAGTGTGGAACAGCCTTTGGCTGAAAGTGCCCAGGCGATACATGACATACGCGCACGGTGGGCAGAAAGCATCACTCCCATCTTCAACCGCTATCACAACGCACTTAGCGCAGGTGCCGACGAAGTGGGAATCCTCTATCGTTCCGCATTGTCGGAGATGTCAATGCCGGAATTGCTCAAGGCAAACCGTCAGCGCGACAATATGCTTGGCTATACTTCCGGCGGCGTACACCGCGACGATCTGGAAGCCACCCTCGGCTCACATTCCCTGCGCGGAACAGGCAGCCAGGGGCAGCTGAAGACTTTCACCGTGGCGCTGAAGTTAGCTGTGTTCGACTATCTGCGCAACGCGGCGGGAGAAACGCCCATTCTGCTGCTTGACGATATTTTCGACAAGCTCGATGCGTCGAGAGTGGAACATATCCTTCATGTGGTGGGACC
>CAJMDR010000320.1 GCA_905212215.1 uncultured Porphyromonadaceae bacterium | reverse complement strand
TCAGTAGGAAACGCCATTGCGAATTATATTCTTCACGAGCGACCCAAAACGCAATCCCGGGCCCTCTTTATTCGTTCCCGTATTCCTTTTGACTTCATGACTTCGACTGCTGCGGGAGACCGGCTCAGAAAATATATGAAACTCTCAGATGTTGAGTATACTCCGGGCGATGGAAAAGGCTTTCACAGTTTCAGAAGGTATGTTGCCAGTTCCATGATAAACCAAGAAGTACCGATCGATACAGTGAAAGAAATCTTAGGGCATACGCAGATTGGCTCCATGAAAGCATATATGCGGATCAGCCGGGACAAGCTCGCAATGTGTGCACTCGGACTTGACGGTATTGAGGTTGTCCAGGAGGCTTTGTTATGAGATCTGCATTCACCGGGGCATTTGCACCCTATATTTGCGGCTTGATTGAAAAGAAACAAGCCCTCGGCTATGACTACCACGGAAGTGCGTGCATTCTTCGAACTTTTGATGAATTCTGCCGTGAGCAATTTCCGAACGAGACCTGCTTGACTGCGGAGTTAGCCATGAAATGGGCCGAACAGTCCAAGACTGAGAAAAATCTGTCCAGATTGAATAGGGTATCTGTGGTCCGGGAACTCGCTAAATACATGAATAGTGTAGGAGAACAGGCGTATCTTTTGCCGCTCCAACTCACGAAGAAAAGCGGACGCCATATCCCCTACATTTATTCAAAGGAAGATTTGTCCAAGTTGTTCAAGGAAATAGATTCTCAGCAGCCCAGCCTTAGAGCACCCACAAAGCATCTGGTGGTATCTGTAATATTTCGCTTGATCTACTGTTGCGGTCTCAGACCCGTAGAAGCCAGACGGCTCCGAAGAGAGGATGTCAACCTGTTTGATGGGACGGTGAATATCCTTGAATCGAAAGGACATAAAGACAGAATCGTTGTCTTGTCCGAAGATATGCTTGAACTGTGCAGGAATTATGACCTGCGCGTAGAGAAGATATACCCTCACCGCAAATATTTCTTCCAGAGTCCAAGTGTCCGAGGTGACGGAATGTACTCAATGGAGTGGATCATTCCGACATTCAGAAGGTTCCTTCAGACGGCAGGCATATCCGGATACGGTGAGATCCGGCCCAGACTTTATGACCTGCGGCATACATTTGCAACACATCGGCTGTACCAGTGGGTAAAGGAAGGAAAAGATATAAATGCCTGCCTTGCGTATTTGAGCGAGTATATGGGCCATTCAAATCTCGAGAGCACGGCATATTATATTCATCTTCTTCCAACGCTTTATACCGACTTGCCAGAACTGCGTCTTGATAGTTTCCTTGAAATGGAGGCAGATTTATGCGACTGAAAGACGAGAAATTCTATAAAACGGTAAGGGACTTCCTTGACATCTACTTGATCAAGCATAGAAGCTATAGCTTAAATACTCAGAAATCGTATCGAGAGGCAATAAATCTTCTTCTCCTTTATTCTAAAACGGAACTGGGGCTTGAATATGCCAGTATTGGGTTCGAGGACATCACTTACTCAAATATAACCGGTTTTCTCGAATGGCTCTCAAAATCCAGAGGATGTTCTCCAGCAACGGTAAATCTGCGTTTGATGGCAATTCGTTCTTTCACAAAATATGCAGGGATATTAGATTCCGGCAAAATCTATATGCAGGTCGAAGTCGGCAACATTTCTGTTCGGAAAACTCCGGGAAAAGTCGTGGAGTTTCTGACGGCTCCTGCATTGGAAACTCTTTTTGAGCAGCCCAACCGCTTCAAGACGAATGGATACCGTGACTTCTGCTTTATGCGGTTGATGTACGACACCGCAGCACGTTGCCAGGAACTGGTGGATGCAAAAATTCATGATTTGAGCATTCGAAAGACTCATGCAACAATCTGCCTTACTGGAAAGGGAAATAAACTGCGAATAGTTCCAATCTCCCCCTCTGTGGTTGAATTGCTCAAAACTTATCTGGATAAAGCACATCCGACCGAGCAAAGGCAGAGTGATGACTATCTTTTCTTTACAACGCATCATGGTCGCAAAAGCAGAATGTCCACCGATGCCGTTAATCTCTTTATGAAAAAATATGGTGAAATGGCAAGGCGGGCTTGTCCTGAAGTGCCGGAACGAGTACATCCACACCAACTTAGGCATTCCCGTGCCATGCATCTGTATCGTGCCGGGATGCCGCTTGTCCTCCTCTCGGAGTTCCTTGGGCATGCCGACGTCAACACCACTCGAATCTACGCATGGGCCGATACAGAGATGAAGCGGCAGGCAATTCAAAAGGTATCCAAGGTCACAGAGGGAGATACTATTGAACCAATATGGGCAAACGATGAGGAGTTGATAAAGCGCCTTTATGGTTTGGCTTGATTTTACCACATTTTAATCGTGTTCACAATGCGGCGACCAGATCATAGCTGGTCGCCGCAAATTTATTATCCGGAGGTTTTAACATGAATTACAGCAGCAAAAACACTATCTCGCAACAAAAAGCCGATGGCCCATCTGACTTCCTCGGGATAACTCAATCCTCGGGATTAGACCGGTTATCTGGATATCCAGATAAATGATCGGTGGCGGTGAGAGTATAGGCGATGCCCTGTTGATACCCAATCCCGTTCCCGCCGTTCATAGGCTGCCGGTCAATGGCATTTCCGGTGATACAGAATATCGTGTCCGGTTCTGCGACCAGCGGGACATTGTTCCCACCCGTACCGTAACGGGCTGACATTGTGGGCGCCACAGAATGTGGGCCGGTGTAGCGGGCATCGATCCCGTGGTTCTCGAATACAAGTGGCTGGTGGCCATGCTCCTGTGCCCGAAGTGTTCCGGCAACATTTTCGCTGCAGGCAATGGCGCTTCCGCCCTGGTCATTAAGGCACAGGATGGATGGCATACAGTTCCCGCTGGCGGTTCCTTTCAAGGTAGGCGAGACTTCCTCTCCATAGCCAATACTGCCCGCAGAAGCACCAGCTCCAGCAGAAAAAGCAGCTGTAAAAATGGCGGGATACCCTTGTCCGGGCATACCGCCGCCTCCGCTTAGTGCTGTGTGCCGCTCCTCGGAAAGGAAGCAATCACCGTTGCCTTTGGCCGTGATTCCGGCCACAAAGGTCTGCTGTTTCATCCCTGGCTGGGCGGTCAGCGCCGCGGCTACATCA
>CAJMDR010000319.1 GCA_905212215.1 uncultured Porphyromonadaceae bacterium | reverse complement strand
TTTGTCTGGCAATGTAAGAGCCAAACTCATAACCGCCGAAGCCGCAGCAAAGGAAGCCGGCGCAGATTATGTGGGACTCGACGAGTACATACAGAAAATTCAGGGTGGCTGGACCGATGTTGATGTAATCATCACACAGCCTGCCATCATGGGCAAGATAGGTAAGCTTGGCCGTATCCTCGGCCCGCGCGGACTGATGCCTAACCCCAAAAGCGGTACAGTGACTCCAGACGTCGCTAAGGCTGTGAAAGAGGTTAAGCAGGGTAAAATTGACTTCAAGGTCGACAAAACCGGTATCGTGCACGCTTCCATAGGCAAGGTAAGCTTCAACCCCGATCAGATGCGTGACAATGCACGTGAGTTTATCAACACTCTGATCAAGCTGAAACCTGCTACAGCCAAAGGCACCTATATCAAGAGCATTTATCTTTCGTCTACCATGAGCCCCGGTGTGAAGGTAGATCCGAAATCCGTTGCCGACAACTAATCCTTAAAAGAGCAAGACCGCAATGAGAAAAGAAGATAAAGCGCTTATCATAGATAAGATTAAGGATACGCTCAGCCAGTATGCATGCGTTTACTTAGCCTCTACTTCGGGCCTGAACGCAGAAAAGACCTCTGAACTTCGTCGTGCCTGCTTCAAGGCAGACGTAAAGATGCTTTGTGTGAAGAATACTCTTCTGCGCATAGCAATGGAACAGAGCGATGCAGACTACAGCGAGCTGTATGACCTTCTGAAAGGTGAGACCACGCTGCTTCTCAGCAACGTTGGCAATGCTCCGGCACGCCTGATTAAGGATTTCCGCCAGAAGAAAGAGACCCTTCCCGCCCTGAAAGGCGCCCTGGTGGAAGAGACAGTATATGTAGGCGAGGATCAACTCGAGACCCTTTCCAACATCAAGAGCAAGAACGAACTTATCGCCGACGTTGTGGCACTGCTGCAATCGCCTGCTAAGAACGTTATCAGCGCCCTCCAGAGTGGTGGCAACAAGCTTCACGGCATTCTGGAAACCCTCTCCAAAAAAGAAGCTTAACCAATTAAAGTCAAACAAAACAAAAATCCCTATAAAGAGATGGCAGATCTTAAAGCATTTGCAGAACAACTGGTAAACCTGACCGTAAAAGAAGTCAACGAGCTGGCCAATATTCTGAAAGAAGAATACGGCATTGAGCCCGCAGCAGCAGCAGTAGCAGTAGCAGCAGGCCCGGCCGCCGGTGGTGCAGCCGAAGAAGAGAAGAGCAGCTTCGACGTTATCCTGAAGGCCCCGGGCGCCAGCAAGCTGGCAGTGGTTAAGCTCGTTAAAGAGTTGACCGGTCTTGGCCTGAAAGAAGCTAAGGCACTTGTAGACGGCGCACCCAGCCCCGTTAAGGAAGGCCTCCCCAAAGCAGAAGCAGAGGGCCTGAAGAAACAACTGGAAGAAGCCGGCGCAGAAGTTGAGCTCAAATAATACGACCTCAGAGAGGTGAAACGGGTTAAGAACGGCACGTTTTCGTTTCGTTCTTAACCTTTTTATATCTTTTCGCTCATAAAACTGCTTTTAGATCTTCACTGGTTATATTTTAAAAAAGAAGTGACCTTAAAAGAAGAAACTGAATAATATTTTTATTATTCGGTTGATTTAGTTGAAGTCTAAAAAGGTAAATCAGTTAAGACGGGAGGAGCGATTAGAACCCTGTTTTTTGATTCCTTAGTATTTTAGAAAGGAATCAACTCCAAAATTTCACTTTCCTTAACCAAGGATGGACTGAAATTTGTCATTCTATTCTGCCGGGCTACTTTCAGCTATTGGTGATGAATTGGCCTCCTAATAAAAGGAAACAGGCCTGAACCAAAGAATATTAGAGTAAAGGAGGGCAGACCCGACAGCACTCGGAGGCAGATTGCCTCCCAACAGACTTCTTTTCTGAAAAACCGTATCAATGAGTACCGCTATAACCGAAAAACCGCGCATTAATTTTGCCTCTACAAAAAATCCGATGCCATTTCCGGATTTCTTGGAGGTGCAGCTGAAATCGTTCAGGGATTTCCTACAGCTCGACACTCCACCTGAGAACCGCAAGAACCAGGGTCTTTATCAGGTGTTTGCCGAGAATTTCCCTATTACAGACACGCGCAACAATTTCGTCCTCGAGTTTCTGGACTACTACATCGATCCGCCCCAGTACAGCATAGCAGAATGCCTGGAAAGGGGACTGACATACAGTGTGCCTCTCAAGGCAAAACTGAAACTCTATTGCACGGATCCGGACCATGAGGATTTTGCCACTGTGATACAGGATGTTTATCTTGGTCCCATACCCTATATGACGGATCAGGGTACCTTCATCATCAATGGCGCGGAACGTGTGGTTGTTAGCCAGCTTCACCGTTCACCCGGTGTATTCTTCGGCCAGAGCATCCACGCAAACGGTACCAAGCTGTACTCGGCACGCATCATTCCTTTCCGTGGCTCCTGGATTGAGTTCGCTACGGACATAAACAATGTGATGTATGCTTACATCGACCGTAAGAAGAAACTACCCGTAACCACTCTTCTCCGTGCCATCGGCCTGGAGAGCGACAAGGACATTATCGAGAAGTTCGATCTGGCGGAAGAGGTAAAACTCACAAAGGCAAACGAAAAGAAAATCGTAGGTCGTAAGCTTGCAGCCCGTGTCCTTAAGTCATGGACCGAAGACTTTGTCGATGAAGATACCGGCGAGGTAGTAAGCATCGAACGTAACGATGTTATAGTAGACCGTGAAACCGTTCTTACCGAGGAAATTATAAGCCAGATAGTAGAGAGCGGAGCCAAGACAGTTCTTCTTGAGAAAGAGAACGTCAACACCGTTGACTATGCCATCATCTTCAATACCCTTCAGAAGGACCCGACCAACTCCGAGAAGGAGGCGATACAGTATATCTACCGACAGTTGCGTAATGCTGAGCCACCGGACGATGCGTCTGCCCGTGAGGTTATAACCAATCTCTTCTTCAGTGAGAAGCGTTATGACCTTGGTGAAGTGGGCCGCTACCGTATCAACAAGAAATTAAGTCTCACCACACCTATGGATGTCAAAGTGCTTACACGCGAAGACATCATAGAGATTATCAAGTATCTGATCGAACTCATCAATGCCAAGAGTGATGTTGATGACATAGACCACCTGAGC
>CAJMDR010000318.1 GCA_905212215.1 uncultured Porphyromonadaceae bacterium | reverse complement strand
CTACAACGACGCCATGCGCGGCCGATTCAACTTCAGCCAGTTAGGCGGCCTTACCTCGTCGGCTTTCCGCAACAAGACCACCGATGTGGGTCTGGAAGCCTCCAATTACGGTTTCTCGGACCTTGGCGGCTCAACCAACTTCACCACTTATGCCAGTGAGTATGCACGTGGCTTCCGCGGCAACCTGTCGTACACCAACTCCAACTACATGATGCGCGCCATGTTCCAGTACTCCACCGGAGTCACCAAGAACGGCTGGGCATTCTCGGCAAGCCTCATAGGACGCTATGCCCCGGAAGGTGTGATTGAGGGTACCTACTATGCCTCGATGGGTTACTCGCTGAGTCTGCAGAAGATTTTCAACGACCGCCACTCCATAAACATCACCACTTTCGGCAACCCCACTCAGCGCGCCACCAATTCGGCAACCTATCAGGAGGCCTACGACCTTGCCGGCAGCAATCTCTACAACCCCAACTGGGGCTATCTGAACGGCAAGAAACGTTCGGCACGTATCGTGGACAGCTTCGACCCCTCGGCCATCATCAACTGGATATGGAAACCGAAGATGGGCACCACCATCAATACCGCCGTCGCCTTCAAGTCGAGCGCCTACTCCAGCTCCGCTCTGAACTGGTATCAGGCCGCCGACCCCCGTCCCGACTACTACCGCTACCTGCCGTCGTACTACAAGCCCGACGCCGACCCCAATACCGACCCGGAACTCTACGCATATCAGGAAAGCATCTACAACCAGTATCTCGACGCCTGGAAGCACAACACTTCCACACGTCAGATAAACTGGGATGAGATTTACAGAATCAACCAGCTCAACAACACGCAGTTCGACCGTAACCCCGAGCTGAAGGGCCACTCCACCTATATTCTGGAGAACCGCCACAGCAACTTCACCTCGTGGATGTTCAACTCGTATATCAATACCCGCCTCACCGACATCATCTCGCTGCAGGGGGGCGTATCGTTCAACTACACTGACGCCCACTACTTCAAGACTATCCGCAGTCTTCTCGGCGGCGAGTTCTGGCGCGACATCGACAACTTCTCGGAGCGTGACTTTCCCGACAATCCCACGATGCTGCAGAACGACCTCAACAACCCCAACCGCAGGGTGAAGGAGGGCGACAAGTTCGGCTATGACTACAACATACGTTCCTACACCGCCAAGGCCTGGCTGCAGAACCAGATCAACACCATGCACTGGGATGTGAACTATGGCCTGGAGATGAGCTACAACAACTTCATGCGCCACGGCAACATGCGCAACGGTCGCGCTCCTGAGAACAGCTACGGTGCCGGCAAACGCCATACCTTCGACAACGCGGCAGTGAAAGCGGGCGCCACATATAAGATCAATGGCCGCAACTTCATCACCGCACATGCCAGCTACGGCTCCCGCGCTCCTCTGCCTGACTTCTCCTATGTATCGCCCCGTATCAAGGACACTTCCGTAACAGGACTGAAATCGGAACGCTACCTGAGCGGCGACATCAGCTACGGATGGAACTACACCAATTTCCGCGGCATGATCACCGGCTTCTGGACAGAGATGTACGACGGTATTCAGAGAACTTCGTTCTACGATGACCAGTACTCCACTTTCATGAACTACGTAATGAGCGGTATCCGCACCAGCTACAAGGGCGTGGAATTAGGTTTCGCCTACAAAATCCCCCCGTCGCTGACTCTTCAGGGCGCCGCCACTTATTCGCGTTACCAGTACAAGAACCGTCCTACCGGCGTGCGCAGCTATGAGAACGGCGCTGCCGCCGACGTTGTCAGCAAGGTTTACCTGAAGAACTTTTACGTAGGAGGCACTCCTCAGCAGGCTTACAGCTTAGGTCTCGACTGGGCCGCTCCCGGCATGTGGTTCTTCAACCTCAACGCCAACTGGCTGGGCGACAGCTACGTGGATCTGGCACCTATCCGCCACGAGCCGATGCCTGACCTGTGGCAGTCCGTGGAAAGCCAGGCTGAGCTTGACGCTAAGGTAAAGGAAATCACCACTCAGGAGAAGCTTAAGAACGCTTTCGTGATGAACTTCTCGGTAGGCAAGGTGATTTATACCAAGTGGGGTTCGATGAATATCAATGTCAGCGTGAACAACCTGCTCAACAACCGCAACATCATGACCGGCGGCTACCAGCAGGGACGTTTCGACTACGACAACTACAGCATCGCCAAGTTCCCCAACAAATACTACTACGCGCAGGGTATCCGCGTGTTCGCCAACTTCGGCATCCGATTCTAATACTAACCCAGAAAAAACACAACACAAGATATGAATCTGAAACACCTATTGCGCAATGCGGCGTTCATTGCCGCGGCGCTGGCCTCGGTAACAGGCCTTACGGGCTGCAAGGACGATTTCGACACCCCGCCGCTGAACATACCGGTGGCGACCATGAAGCCCAACACCACCATTGCCGAGCTGAAGAGCACGCTGTGGGACGACGCCACAAACTATGCCGTGCTGGTACCTCAGAAGGCAGAAGGGGAAGACTACATAGTACATGGCCGCGTGATTTCGTCGGATGCCTCCGGCAACATCTACAAGAGCCTTGTAATCCAGGATGAGACAGGCGCCCTTCCGCTGTCCATCAACCAGAACAGCCTCTACAACAACTACCGCATAGGTCAGGAGATAGTGCTCAACGTAACCGGTCTTTACATAGGCAAGTATGCAGCTTACCAGCAGGTGGGCGGCTTCGGCGAGTACAACGGCACCCCACAGACATCGTTCATGACCTACGAGGCATTCCAGACACATTCCGAGCTTAACGGCCTTCCCGAACCTTCGATGACCGTCATCGCAGGCATCGCCGCCGCCAAGCCGGGTTTTGACAAGGGCATCTACTGCGTGGCTGCCGGCATCCCTGACCTGCAGACAACACCCGAAGGTCTCCGCAAATGGCAGGGACAGCTCATAGAGCTGCGCAACGTGCACTTCGACGGCGGAGGCAGCCAGCCGTATGTGGCTCCGGAAGACTACAACGCCACTCCGAACCGCAAGTCCACCTCGCGCACACTGCTTGACGCCAACGGTAACTCCATCACCGTGCGCAACTCCGGCTATGCTTCCTTCGCACAGGAAATCATGCCCTCCGGCACAGGTACCGTTCGCGGTATCCTCAGCTACTTCAACAA
>CAJMDR010000317.1 GCA_905212215.1 uncultured Porphyromonadaceae bacterium | reverse complement strand
GCACATAAACCCTTTGGCCACGCTTTATTTCGGCGGCCATATCCTCCGGCACGGAATAGGTGAACGTTCCACGTACCGGAACGGGCAATATCACTTCGGCATAATTGGCCATGACGCCCTCCTGAGAGTATGTTTACTCTAATAAGGCTCAGAACAAGTAGACAAGATTCACTTTCCAGCCTGAGCAACGGGCGCTATAGTTGTCGAGTTTGCGGGTTCTGACCTCATAAGTCATTCCCCACTGATATCCGGCCGATACCTGCCAATGGCGGTGTATCTCGGCGCCGAGGCCGCATTGCAGTCCCACACCGCCGGAATATTCCAACGGTCCGACGTTGCTGTGGGCCACGGTAATGCTGAATACTGGGCCGCCGAATACAAATGGTGCCAGTTTCTCCTCAAAACCGTTGAGGCGGGTGTATTTGAACCGCAGGTTGAGGGGTACCTGAAGGGTATGCAGATAGCTTGTCTCTGTCTGTGCGGGAGCAAAGACGGGGAATTCACCGAAATGGAGTTTCGAGCCATGCATGTTCCAGTTCAGGCCTATGTCCACGCCGAAACCTATTCCGGGAAACATCATTTCACCCTTTATACCGGCTTCCGCGCCTACTACGGCGTCAGCTTCCAGCAGTTTCTGCTTGAAATGATAGTTTGAGATGTTCGTGCCAACGTTCACGCCCCAGCGGAACTGTGCCGATGCGGTCATGCAGACCGCAAGCAATGCCGCCAGTAATAGAATGTGTCTTTTCATTTATATCTCTAAGATGAACGGCTGTCAGAAAAGATAGGCGGCCGTTATTGTCCAGTAGTTGTTGCGGGTCTTGAATTTGCCGTCGAAGCCTTCATAGCCGGTGATTTTCCTGGCTATGTTGTTGATGCCCCAGGAATATCCGGCACCGATCTGCAGATGACGTACCAATTCTATACCCAGACCGAGGTCCCATGCCACCTGAAAACGCTTGAAGGCGTCGCTGTGACCTAGACGGAAGGCGAAGTCGGGTCCTGTATAGATGTAAGGAGTGATGATACGTCCCACTACAGGCAGACCGAGCTTGTATTTGATGTTGAGGGGAATCTGGAAGAAGTCTTTCGACGAGTTGTCGAACTCATCCATCAGATCACCACCATTGTTGGTATATAGGCCTACCTCAGAGTTCATGCGTGTGTACATCAGGCTCAGATCGAAGCAGAGACCTATCACGGGAACAGTGAACTCGGTCATCACGCCGGCGGTGAAACCGCAACGATTGTCAGTGTCGAAGTTTTTGTTCAGGACTTTCAGATCCAGACTGTTGACGTTCAGTCCGGCACGGATGCCGGCGCGGAATTGTGCCGAAGCACTCAGCCCTAAGGACAGAGCTACCACGACAACAAGAAGCCGTTTCACTAAATTCTTCATTGTAGTATCGGTATTAGTTAGTGTATTAGACTGCGAAGTTAAGCATTTTTTTGGTCATTACAACGTAAAACACTAATTTTGTGCCTATGGAAGCTCCCAATACCCCTTCGGTAGAAGAAATCACCGCCAAGACAATCGAGGTTCTCAAAACCGTATATGACCCGGAAATTCCGGTGAATGTGTACGACCTTGGACTTATTTATAAGATTGATTACGACCCAACCGACGAGAAGTTGCATGTGGACATGACGCTCACCGCACCTTCTTGCCCTGCCGCCGATTTCATCCTTGAAGACGTAAGGCAGAAACTGCTTGGCATAGAAGGACCGAAAGGAGTTGACCTGCGCCTTGTCTTTGAACCGGAATGGAACAAGGACATGATGAGCGAGGAGGCAAAACTCGAGCTCGGTTTCCTCTGACGCCTTCTCCGGCAATGCGGAAAGCAACCTTCTTCCTCAGCGACCTACACCTGGGTGCTGCATACGACCCTGATTCGCGCTCTCGCGAAAAAAGAGTCGTGGCGTTTCTTGATTCCATTAAGGATGAGGCGAAGGCAATTTATCTGTTAGGCGATATCCTTGATTATTGGTACGAATACCGATATGTGGTGCCCCGCGGACATGTGCGTCTCTTCGGAAAACTCGCGGAACTAAGCGATGCCGGAGTGGAGATAACATGGCTCACAGGAAACCACGACATCTGGATTTTCGACTATCTTCCAAATGAACTCGGCATAAAGGTGGTGGATTCCGCCATTCGCGTCAACATCGATGGTAAGGAATTCTTTCTTGCCCACGGCGACAGGACAGGTTGCGATTCTCCATGGTTCATGGCAATGCAACGTATGTTCCGCAGCAAGATACTGCAGAAGCTTTTCGCCATGATTAATCCTCGCTGGACCGTTCCTTTCGCATTAAGGTGGAGTTCCTCGTCAAGACAGAAACCTCAACTCGCAGAAGATGATGAAAAGACCTCTCATGCTCTTGACCGGCTATCTTCTTTCTGCCGGGAATATCTTCAGTCTCACCCAAAAGTACAATATTTCATATTCGGGCATCTGCACGTAGTGGCGGAAAGAGACATCATCAAAACTGCAAAAATGATGGTTATAGGCGATTGGCTGGCGCATTATTCTTACGCCAGATTTGAGAACGGCCACCTTACACTCAATACTTATCAAAATCAGGAAGTCAGGCAGTAAAAAATGTATTTCCCGGGGAAGTTCACCCTCTGATGTACTGTTTTAGCTCTCGAAAATATGTTTTACAGCATGTTTACAAAAAAACATGCTGTAAAACTTGGCAGATTATAAGATTTGCCGTACTTTTGCACCAAACCTAAAGCAATCTTTTTTACCTTAAGATTTTTACCTGTAGAACTTAGCGAAGGGAACGACCGCGAGGTTATTCCCTTCGTTTTTTAGACCCCGTTCCTTGGAGATTGACTTCCTTGTCAGTTGGTGTAGTTGCCGGTAAACATCAGCTCACCCTTGTCCGTCAGGAAAATGGAGAAATACCTACCTACGGAGAGATCCTTCACTCCATTTGCAATCTTGACAGGTTTCACCTGATTGACTTTAGTGCCGTCGCCAAGCTGACCGTAGCAATTGTTTCCCCATGCCCAAAGCGTACCGTCATCCTTGATAACGAAAGTATTGTCGTGACCTACCGCCGCAAGCCGCACGCCATCCATAATCTTCACCGGAACAAGGCTCCCTTTTTTCGTGCCGTTGCCGAACTGGCCGCAACCGTTGGATCCCCATGCCCATAGTGAGC
>CAJMDR010000316.1 GCA_905212215.1 uncultured Porphyromonadaceae bacterium | reverse complement strand
CGCTGAAAGTGTTGTTTGGCAGACGCAACGCCGCCACGAGGTCGGCACGCTTCACCAACTCCATCCTAATGAAAGGCTTGCCAGCGTTCATCACACCCTGGGATGTTATAAAAGCAACCAAACCACCCTCGCGCACTTGATCGAGCGCCTTGAGAAAGAAATAGTTGTGTATTGACTTCGTCGATTGGCGATAAGCTATTTCCTTTCTTCTGTCATAAATAGGATCCGGAACTCTGAAATCTCCGAAGGGGACATTGGAGGCGGCGACATCAAAATATCCGTTGAAGTCACTTTCAATCTTCTCAAAACCCTCTATGCGTGTAAGAATAGACGGATGCAGAGCCGAAAGGATTTTGCCCGTGAGCAAATCCTTCTCATACGCCAGCACCTCCGCGCCGGGATAACGGTCATTGCGCAGAAAAGAGTCGATGAAAGCACCCTGTCCGGCTGACGGTTCCAGAAAACTTTTCACTTCGACGCCGGAATATTTCAGCGCATCTGATATGGCATCCACGATGCGGTTATCGGTGTAGAACGCCGTCAGCACCGACGCTTTCAGTGAGTCCATATAGTCCTTGAACTCTCTGTCATCGTGGCTATAATCATGTATCAGCCGACGCAGTTCCACTGTCGGCGCGAAAAGCTCAATGTCCGATTTGCTCCACTTGACGGCATCGGCAAGTTCATTGGCATCGTTGAGTATGCACTTCAACCCTCCGAATCCGGCATATTTCCGCAGTATTTCGCGCTCCTCGGCATTCTGTGCAGTGCGTCCGGCGACACCGAGACGCAGGGCGAGCCTTATCGCCTCGATGTTGTCGCGCATGGTCTGTAACTTATTGTAGGCCATTGTCAGAAAGATAGATTACGATTCTGCCTACAATCTCGGCTTCCATCAGTTCAAGGTCAAGGGCATCAACGCCTATTGCCATGCGGTCAACACCGTCGAACAAGTCCGGTATATCTGTCATGACCTGATTTGTCCAGTATTCCACAGCCTCCTCGCTGTCAAGGTCAATGGTATCACCGAAATTTTCAAGGATGAGTTCCGATATAGTGTCATACTCCGATGCTCCGATATTGGAGAAAAGCACGGATATAGCCTCGGCTTCCGCCATAGGCACATTGGCCCCGCTGCGCCGTGCATTTTCAAAGGCGTCAAGCGCGGCGATAGAGTTGGAAATAATCTGGGGATGGTCAGGGTCAACATGATATTTGTTGAGCTGGAGATACTGCAACAAATAGAAATAGTAATAATTGAAGTCGGTAAGACTTCGGTCAAGTTCTAACATGATTGTGGATATTTAGTGGTTTGTGATTACTTCGGAGCGAACAGGTGTTGCAGTGCCGGGTCTGACATTATGCGTTCTTTCTCGTCGGCGATGATTTGTATCACATCGGCTTTAACCTGCTCGTAGTTGCGCTGTATTACAGCCTTCATGCGTGACTTGTCGGGAGTGTCGTCCTTGAAATCGGTAAGTACGGGGATAGGCTTGTATCTCGATGTTTCAGCCTTAACTCTCACGCTGTCTATGACAATCTCGGCATGAAAAATCTTCTGGTCTATGCGCTCGTTGATGTTGTCGCAGACCGCGCCGACAAACATTCCCTGTGTCAGAGTTGAAATCTTGCTCGGCGGGATAAGACTATCCATCTGTGTGTTGATGGAGTGGCTCACATCCTGACGGTTGATTGAGATTGACTGCCGTTTCTGGAGAACCTTGCCGAACCGCTCGGAGAGTGTCTTGGCGGTTTCTCCCACGACCTGCCCGGAGAAGATGTTGCCGACGGTGTTCATCACCACGGCCGCCTCCTTGTCACCGTAGTCGCGTTTGAGCTGGGAGAAATCCTGAAAGCCGAGGCACACGGCGACACGGTTGCTTCGGGCGGTGGCAATCAGTTGGTCGAGACCCTTGAAATATATAGTGGGCAATTCATCTATGATAACCCCGCTTTTGAGCATCCCTTTCTTGTTTATGATTTTGACGATACGGGAGTTATACAGTCCGAGTGCCGCGCCATAGATGTTCTGTCGGTCGGGATTGTTGCCAACGCACAGGATTTTAGGTTCTTTCGGGTTGTTGATGTCGAGCGTGAAATCATCGCCGGTCATTACCCAATATAGCTGCGGTGAGATCATACGCGACAGCGGGATTTTCGCCGACGCAATCTGTCCCATTAACTGCTCCGCTGCACCTCCCTGCCATGCGTCCATAAACGGCGACAGGTAGTTTTCCAGCTCCGGGTAGCTCGTAAGTATGGGGAACAAATCTTCATAACGGCGGTTGAGCAACTCGATGGCATGGGGGAAAGTGCAATAGATTCCGTTCTTGTAGATACGGAGATACCATATTATCGCCGCGAACAACACAATCGGGGATTCCACAAAGAAATCGCCCTGCTTGCTCACCCATGACTTGTTGAGATTGAGCATGATAGTGTATGCGCTCTCGTATGCGTCGGCAATATCGGTCATAAAGTCCGGGTGAATAGGGTTGCACCTGTGGCTACGCTCCGGATCGTCGAAATTTATCATGTAGAATTTCGGCTTGACTTTGCCGTAACCGTCCTTATGCGTCAGCAGATGGTTGTAGGCTATCTCGCTCAAATCCGGGCTTTTGAAATCATAGATATATCCACTGTACCCTTTCTCTATCATCTGTTTGATGAAGGAGTTGATTACGGCGTATGACTTGCCGGAACCGGGTGTGCCAAGCACGATTGTGGCGCGGAACGGGTTGACTACGTTTATCCAGCCCTTGTGCCATTTCTTCTCAAAGTAGAATCTGGTCGGCAGGTTTATAGAATACTCGTTGTCCATAAGCTCCGTTTCCTGCATGAAGCTCTCGTTCTCGTCGTTGAAACGGTCATCCATCATGTTGTTCTTCAGCATACGTCCCGCCCATATACCGCCCATCATCAGGCAGATGTAGCCCGTGACAGTGGTGATTATATAGGTGTAGCGCATACCGGCATCGAGTGTCCACCAGTTCAGCAGGAACAAGACGGTGCCGATACCAAGCATTGTCCCGATATGCCGCCATGTGATGTTTTCGCTCCTTACTCCTCTGGTGCCGAAGCACGACAGACCGAGAAGCATCAGTGCGAAAAGTTTGGCGTTGAAGGTGGTGTTGAAAAGACCGCAGGTGCGGTTGAAGTTGGCGCAGATCTTATGGACGGTCGAATA
>CAJMDR010000315.1 GCA_905212215.1 uncultured Porphyromonadaceae bacterium | reverse complement strand
TCTCGGTTAACGTGCTGAATCCTGTGGAGGCCACTTATACTGCCACCGACAACCAGCTCAACTGGGGCAGCTGGGGCGTGGCGCGCACCAATGCGCTGTTAGGCACCTACGAGTCCACCTCTGTCACTCTCACCGACGCCATAGTGTTCCCGCAGCCCATACCCTTCACCTTGGAGGGCGAGGGCACGCAGAGCTCTCCCTGGCTCATCAAGAGCGTCAGGGACCTCGACGCCATCCGCTATGACATAGCGCACAACGCCAGCTATCGCGGCAGCGCCACGGCTCAGCCGCACGACAACAGCCAGACCTACTATCCTGTCTATGCGGGCAAGTACTTCAAGCTGGCCAACGACATCGACTATGGCAGCGACGGCGCCTCCACGGAGCCTATCGGCACGGACCGCTACTGGTTCGCCGCCAGCTTCGACGGCGCGGGACACACCATCTCGAACTTCGCCATAGAGAACTTCGCATACGACTATTGCGGCCTCTTCAGCCGTCTTGCCCCCGGCTCTTCGGTGAAGGACCTGAAGTTCAGCAACGCCTATGTCACCACCCTGGGCTACACCGCCGGAGTACTCGCCGGCCGCAGCTTCGCCTCGGTGGAGAACATAGAAATCAACGACAGCCGTGTCCTTGCCCTTTCGGGCTACAACGTGGGCATGGCGATGGGCTATAACCACACTCCGCTGAAGAACATCACCGTCAGCAACGCCCTGATGCAGTCCTTGGGTTATATGGGCGGCATAGCGGGCCGCAGCTATTCCGACATGACGAACTGCCATGTTGCAGGCCGCATCGTAATGACGGGCAAGCAGGTCTTCGCCGGCGGTCTGGTAGGCCAGCAGAGCAAAACCGCCCTGGAGGACCCGGCACCGGTAATCAGCAACTGCTCCTTCACCGGAACGGTACAGGCTTCGGGCGATGAAATCGGTCTCGGCGGCCTTATGGGCGCACTCTCCTACTCCCGCCTGGAGAGCAGCTTCGCCAACGCCGTGGTAATGAACTCTTCGTCGATGTCGGCATACGTCGGCGGTCTGGTGGGTACATCCTTCCAGAGCGTGATAAGCGACTGCTATGCCTCCGGCTTCGTACGCAATCCCGAGAGCACCATGTGCGGCGGCCTGGTAGGCCACAACACCAAGGGCCTCAACGAATCCACTCCCACGCAGATAAAGAGTTCCTACTCCTCGGTAATGCTTCTCACCAAATCCACTTCGGCTACCCGCGGCATTACCGGTGACTCGGAGAACTTCACCATCACCGACAGCTGGTTCGACAACCAGATCGGCGTGGCTCCCGGCGCCGACTACGGTCTGAGCACCGCGCAGCTCACCTCCGGCACCCTTCCCGCCGGCTTCAGCGCCGACAAATGGGAAGCCACGGCAGGCACCTATCCTTCGCTGAAGGGCAACAACAGCTCCGATGCCGCCGCCGTCTCCACCGCGGCATTGCGCCTGGCGGAGGGACAGAACGTGAACGCCATCACCACCGACTTCACCTACTCCACCGCCAACGGCGTGGAATGGGCGGTGCTCAAAGAGGGCGTTCTTGACAAGAAGGGCGGCTATGCCTTCACCTTCGACAACGGTACGGCACGCATCAACTACGAGCAGTACACCGACTCCATCTTCGTCACCAAGGGCACCGCGCAGAAATATTACTTCGCCAACATCGCCCCGGTACTCTTCCCCGGCTCCGGCACCGCCGAAGATCCGTGGATCATCTCCAACAAGGAGGACCTGAAGAAGTTCTCTTCCATCAGCAACAATGCCCGCATGGTGTTCCAGGACAAGTTCCTTGCCCTCGGCGCCGACATCGACTGCCAGGGCGACACCTTAGTGCCCGTATGCAAGGACAAGACTGCGAAGCTCCTCTTCGAGGGCACCTTCGACGGCCGCGGACATACCATCGACAACTTCCACATAGTGGGCGTGGGATTCTTCACCGCCGACAATGTGACGGGCACGGCAGTACCGGGACAGGTAAACCCGAAGGACGACAACTCATACTACTATTGCGGCCTGTTCGCCAACGTCGGCAAGAACGGCGTGATCCGCAACCTCACCATCGGCCCGAAGGCCAATGTTGAAATCTTCCAGTATGGCGGTGCCATCGTCGGCGGCCTGGAGGGTCTCGTAGAGAACTGCCGCAACTACGGCACCGTGCGCGGCTACTACTCCAATACGGGCGGCATAGTCGGCACCGTGAAGAAAGACGGCAAGGTACGGAACTGCTACAACCAGGGTCTGGTGGCCGTGAACGGCAACACTGTGGGCGGCATCGCCGGCAGCGTGGTACAGGCATCCCTGGAGAACTGCGAGAACGCAGGCGAAGTGACGGCCTACTGGTTCAACCCGTACCAGAAGATAGAATCGCAGTACGGCGCAGGCGGCATAGTGGGTCTTCTGGACCGCTCCACAGCCACCAACGTAGTCAACTCCGGCACAGTACATTCCTACAAGCAGGTTGGCGGCATCGCCTCTAAAGTCAGCGCTACGGCGGCACTGAAGGCCACCGTTACCGCAGCCGTGAACTACGGCCTCGTCTATTCCATCAACGAGCAGACCTCAGTAGGCTCCATAGCTGGCCTGAACACCCTCGGCACCTTCGTGAACTGCCTCACCGACAAGCAGATACAGAAGGTAGGCCCGGTAAGCAACGGCCTTCTGGACGGCATCATCATGCTTCCCACCCTGCAGCTTGCCTCGGCACAGGGCTATCCGGCCCAGAACCTGCCCGACAGCGCATGGACACTGGCCAATGGCCGCTACCCGACCATGAAGTATGCTCAGGGCGCCCAGCCCGCACAGTCGCGTCTGAACTCCGGTTCGGTGGTAGGCTTCCCCACCTCCGATTTCGCACAGGCCATGACGAACCCGGCAACTCTCGCCCAGGGCGTGGAATGGAGCCTGGAAATGTAATAATTCAGACATATGATCCAGAAAATTATAGCATTCAGACAGCAGCTAATCAGGATTATGAATCATTTTATCATCAGGAAATTCGTTTTAGAAGGCGGATGCAGTATCCTCCAATCGGCTGGATGTGCGAGGTAATGGCTGTTTCTGCAGAGGAGAAACTGGCCAATCAGTGGATTTGGCAGGTACAGTTGTTGATAAATAGAAGATTTTGTGATATAATTAAAATAATTGGGCCTTCAGATGCACCAATTGCAAGGCTCAAGGATATGTGGAGAAAGCATCTTTA